>JBAZCD010000235.1:3000-5201 GCA_041671205.1 Pedobacter sp. | reverse complement strand
TTTATCAGAACTAATAAAGTAAAATTTCATTCGATTCAATTTCTAAAAAATAGTATCACTAATATGAAAGGAAGTATCAGATTATCCTGTTAATGCAGGTTATTTTTGATTTAGAAGTTCCTATGGATATATTTTTTTTGCAGATCAGCACTGATTAAATGTTCAATTTGATTTAGGAAATAAATCAGCCGGGTCAAAATCTCAAGTACTTTTTGTTAATATCAGATTTTTAAAGACATCTATTAAAAATTAGTTAAGTGCATTCCAATGATGAAAAAGAGCTTTTAATGCAACTTCGTGAGGGGAGTGCACAGGCTTTGGATTATTTTTATCATCAATACAGTCTGAAAATTTACAGAAAACTTCTGAAGATGGTCAGAGTGGATGTGATCGCTGAAGAACTGGTGCAGGATGTGTTTGTGAAGATATGGGAAAGGCGTCATCATATTGATCCTGATCTGTCATTTAAGTCTTATCTGTATATTATAGCGCAGAACCTGGTTTATGACCTGTATCGTAAGGTAGCCAGGGAAGAAAGACTTCAGGAGGTGATCAAGGCTGCAAATTCAGAACTTTATATGCATGTAGAGGAGGGGGTCTTTCTGAAAGAGACCAGTGAAATATTAAATCAAGCCATCAATAATTTGCCATCTCAGCAGAAACTTGTTTTTACTTTATGCAAGTTGGAGGGCAAAAGCTATGAAGATGCAAGTGCTGTATTGGGGATCTCTACCTCAACAATTAATAGCCATATCGTTAAAGCCACCAGAAGCATTAAGGGATATATGTTCAGAGAACAGAATGCGGCTTTTTTCTTAGCCATTTCTTTATTGCTGGCCGATATTTAAAAGCGGCTTAAAAATTCTTTTCATTTTTTTCGTGTTCAGGTAGATGACACACTATTCTCAGGCGTAATAGCAATAAAAGGGATTATTGTTTTGCAGAATAGAGAACAACTAAAATCATTGTATCAAAAGTTTCTGAGCGGGAATTGCACGGACGAGGAATTGGATTTATTATTCCAATATTTTAAAGTCAGTGCTGAACAGGAACTTAGCGAATTAGTCAGACAGGAATTGGATTCCGCTGATGATTCCACGGAAGCTACTTTCGAAGAATTTATAAAGCTCTCAAAAGTACATGACAGGATTAAATCCGGAATTTATTCAGAAATCCGGGAAATGCCTGATATATCCTCCTATAGGCGTATTTTGTACAGTCTGTCAGCGGCAGCGGCAGTTATAGTTTTTATTTCTTTAGGCATCATGTTTTATCCCCGGAAGGATAAGCAGGAACAGGTTCAGGTTGTCCGGGCCAGATTTGATCAGGATGTTGCTCCCGGTGGCAATAAGGCATTCTTAACCTTAGCCAATGGTACAAAATTATCGTTGACAGATGCGATGGATGGTGAGCTGGCCAAACAGGCAGGCATCAGCATTGTTAAAACCGAAGATGGTCAGCTGGTATATAATGTAAGCAATACAATCAAAGAAGGGAATACAGCTCCTTTATTCAATACCATCGAAACGCCGCGTGGAGGGCAGTATCAGATCAATTTGCCGGATGGCTCCAGAATCTGGCTGAATGCTTCCTCTTCTTTACGTTACCCGGTGGTATTTACCGGCAATGAGCGTAAAGTTGAACTAACAGGAGAAGCTTATTTCGAGATTGCCGAAAATAAGGCGAGTCCTTTCAGTGTGATTAGTAACAATCAGGTTGTAGAGGTTTTGGGCACCCATTTTAATATTAATTCCTACCCGGAAGAGGGTCCTGTCAAAACTACTTTATTGGAGGGCAGTGTTAAGATTCGCTCCAGAAATAATACAGTTATGCTGAAACCCGGCCAGCAGTCTCAGGTTGATCATTCCATACGCGTAACACAAGCAGATATTAACGAATCCGTGGCCTGGAAAAATGGTAAGACTCAGTTTTCAAATGCAGACATTAAAACCATCATGCGGATGCTTTCACGCTGGTATGATGTAGAAGTACAATACCAAGGTGAGATGATCGGAACCGGGTTCGGAGGATCTGTATCCAGAGCTAAGAATATTTCTGAAATTTTAAAACTTTTAGAATTAACCGGTGACGTTCATTTTAGAATAGAAGGAAGGAGGATTACAGTCATGCCCTAAACTTTACACTCTTTTAGGCAAACCAAAAAATAGCCAGAAGTGGTGGTGCACTTCCGGCCAAATATG
>JBAZCD010000235.1:0-2990 GCA_041671205.1 Pedobacter sp. | reverse complement strand
TAATAAAATTGATTTGACACAAGATTTGTAAACCAAAACCCAAACACAAATATATGAAATTTTATGATTTTGGTCCGTCCGGGTTTTTCCGGGGGATAAAGAAGACCATGCTGGATTTAGATTACGAGCCTTCGTTTTTTAATTCAGCTCTAAAACGCAAAATTATTATGAGGATTAATATTATCCTGATCTTAATGACAACAGCTTTGCTTCAGGTTAGCGCTTCAATATACGCTCAAAAGATAACCTTAGCTAAAACTAATGCGTCAATTGTTGATATTTTCAAAGAGATTCAGGCTCAAAGTGATTATGATTTTATCTACTCAAACCGGCTGATTACAAAAGCAGGAAAGATCAATATCCACATTGCGGAAGCTTCCCTTTCGGATGTATTGGAAATATGTTTTAAAAATCAGCCTTTTACCTATTCAGTTAAGGATAGGACCATAGTGATAAAGGAAAAGGAGTACTCTTTCAGGAAGCAGGAAATAACCGATGTTAATCTGCTCATTGACATTACAGGAAGGGTTATTGATAAAAATGGCCTTCCCGTTCCTGGTGTGAGTGTTAAATATAAAGGAAGCAGTACCGGTGCGGCCACTGATGCGGATGGTAACTATAAGATCAATATTCCCGGAGGAAACGGAGTTCTGGTATTTTCGTCAATAGGTTATGTTACGCAGGAAGTGGCAATGAATAACAGAACTAAAATTGATATTGTTCTGGCCGAGGACCTGCAGGGTCTGGATGAAGTATTGGTGGTAGGGTATGGCACACAGAAGAAGGTGAACTTAACCGGAGCAGTAAGCCAGATCACCTCAGAGCGTCTGGAAAAGAGGGCTGTAACAAACATAGACCAGGCTTTACAGGGAGTTGCACCGGGTTTAAATATTACAACAAATGCAACTCTGGGAGGGGAACCAAATGCAAACATGGGAATGAATATCAGGGGAATAGGTTCACTTTCGGGAGGATCGCCCTATATTTTGGTTGATAATGCACCTATGGATCTGAATAGTATTAATCCAAATGATGTAGAATCGATATCGATCCTTAAGGATGCAGCGTCTACTGCGATATACGGATCCAGAGCGGCTTACGGTGTAATCCTCATTACTACCAAGTCAGGAAAATTGAATGAACAGATGAAAACAAGCTATAACAATAGCTTTTCAATGGCACAACCTACATATTTACCGGGTTTTGTTAATTCTTTAACATTCGCCAACAGTATAAATGAGGCAGCTACAAATTCAGGTCAGAACAGGATATTTAATGATGAGACCCTGGCCAGAATCGTTAAGTACCAGGCAGATCCGGTAAATACGCCATCAATGGTAAAAAATCCGAGTGACCCGAATGGATGGGGATACTGGAATCTTGGGAATGCAAATACAGATTGGTACGATGTTCTGTATAAAGACTGGGCCTTAGCACAAAAGCATAATGCCGGGATTAGCGGTGGTTCAAAGAACACAAACTATTATGTTGGCTTAGGGTGGCTGAGTGAACCGGGTAAATTAAATTTTGCGAATGAACAATTTCAGAGATATAATCTGACCTCAAATATCTCCCTGAAGGTTACTGATAATTTTACCGTAAATATGAAGGGTAAAATTAATCGGAGTTACCAAAATTTCTTTCTATCGCAGGCCGTAGGCGACAGGCAAAGTTTCTTTTCAAGTATGGGAATATCATGGCCAACTGATCCAGTTTATACTCCAAACGGAGATTATGCCATGGACAAAAATCAACCACCGGTTTTGGCGAATGGCGGCAGTGATAAACAATATATTACCGATCTATGGTTAAACCCTTCTTTTGAATTAAAACTATCGAAAGACTGGAAGATTAACGGAGATGCCAGCTTTAACTCGAATGGGTACAAAAGGAGTAATCACAGAACAGTCTTGTGGGGATTGGCTACTGATGGAGTAACACCTATTAAACATTACAGCCAGAACTGGAACAGGATGTACCAGGAATTATCGTATAATGAGTATTTTACTTCCAATGTATTCACAGAATATTCAAAACAGATTAAAAACCATTCCTTTAGCGTTTTACTGGGCGGGCAGGCAGAATTATCCAATGATTTAGTACTTAGCGGATGGCGCAGGGACCTGGTCAGTGAGTCAGTGCCTGCAATCAGTACGGCCATTGGCGATAAAGATGTGGATGAGAATATGTCTCACTGGTCTACTCTGGGAACTTTCATGCGCTTTTCATATAATTTCAATGAAAAATACCTGCTTGAATTGAATGGAAGATATGATGGCTCATCAAGATTTCAAAGCGGCAGGAGATGGGGCTTTTTCCCTTCAGCATCGGTAGGATATAATATCTGGAAAGAAAAATTCTGGGAACCGGTAGCAAACGTGATCAATACCATGAAACTGAGAGCGTCTTATGGTTCACTCGGCAATCAAAACGTAGCGAACTACCTGCATGTAGAAACTGTTCCTATCCAAACCAATTTACCATATATAATTGATGGTAAACGGCCTGTTTATACCAGTGTTCCTTCAAACAGGAGTCTTGGGCTGACATGGGAAACATCCAAGACTATTAACTTCGGTTTGGATGCAGAAGCACTTAATAACCGTTTAAGATTTTCATTGGATTGGTATAACCGTAGAACAGAGAATATGTTTGGTCCCGGTGAGTCTGTCCCGGCAGTGTATGGTGCCGCTGTCCCGCTAAATAATAATGCTACCCTGGAAACAAAGGGAATTGAACTTTCTGTTAACTGGAAGCAGGTTGTGAATAGTAATCTGAACTATAATGTAGGAGTGGTACTTTCTGATAATAAAACAGTTATTACAAAATACAATAACCCTACCAACTTTATTGGGAACTTCTATGAAGGACAAAATTATGGGGATGTCTGGGGGTATGAAACCGCCGGCTTGTTTCAAACTGACGCGGAAGCAGCTGCATGGGCTAATCAGGCCAGTCTCTATAGCAGATGGGGAGCAGGCGATGTTAAG
>JBAZCD010000234.1:0-5227 GCA_041671205.1 Pedobacter sp. | reverse complement strand
TCCGATCTAAAGATTGTATGAGGGGGCGTATATATCCTGCTGAGGGTTATGTACAATTAGGCGGTATTAAAGAATATGCAGAGAAACTAAAAAATGTAGACCGGATTGTTATTGTTGCCTGCGGTACATCATGGCATGCCGGTCTTGTTGGAGAATATCTGATAGAAGAATATGCACGTATTCCGGTTGAAGTTGAGTACGCATCCGAGTTCAGATACCGCAACCCGATCATATCAGAAAAGGACATTGTAATTGCTATCTCCCAGTCAGGAGAAACCGCCGATACAATGGCAGCCATTGAACTTGCCAAATCTAAAGGCGCTACAATTTTCGGCATCTGCAACGTTGTAGGGGCCTCCATTCCACGTCTGAGCCATGCCGGGGTATACACTCATGCCGGACCAGAGATAGGGGTTGCTTCAACTAAGGCATTTACTGCACAGGTAACCGTTCTGACCCTGATGGCTTTGTATATGGCACAGCAAAGAGGAAAGATCACTCAAAGCAAAATGGTTCATCTGCTGACCGAGCTGGACAATATCCCATCCCTTGTTGAAAGATGTCTCTTGTCTAATGATAACATCAAAGAGATCTCTGAACAATTCAAAGACGCCAGAAACTTTTTGTTCCTCGGAAGAGGCAGTGGTTTTCCTGTGGCACTGGAAGGTGCACTTAAGCTCAAAGAGATCTCCTATATCCATGCTGAGGGTTATCCTGCAGCCGAAATGAAACACGGACCTATTGCTTTGATCGACAAAGAAATGCCTGTAGTTTTTATAGCCACCAAGAACTCATCCTATGAAAAGGTGATCAGCAATATACAGGAGGTTAAAGCCAGGAAAGGCCGGGTTATAGCCATTGTAACAGAAGAGGATACCGTGGTCAAAAACATGGCCGACTATACCATTGAAATACCTGATGCAGATGAAATATTCCTGCCACTGCTTGCAACTATCCCATTACAGCTTTTATCCTACCATATAGCTGTATTAAGAGGCTGTAATGTTGACCAGCCGCGAAATCTGGCAAAATCAGTAACCGTAGAGTAAAGACTTAATGAGTCCCATCGATCTTACTCTGAATAGAAGACAACGTATTTCATCCCCGCCAGACGGGCTGTTGGTTATTTGCTGGTTTTGAGCCTGAACATCGGTCCCAAAAAGCGGTGTTAAACCCAATGTAAATGCCAATATCTTTCTCATACCCGAATTTCTTATTATTTCTATTCTGAAAGGTAAAATTTCTATAGCTAATTTTTTATATTCCGGATGGAAAAAATAAGTACCTTGTATTGCAGTAAAAACCAATGATCATGACATCCAGAATTCCATTTGTAATCGCCATATTCACGCTCATCAGCGGAGTATTCATTTCAATCATTTTCGGATACAACGAAGAGTATTTTAAAGATAAGATCAAGGAGGGACTCAGCAAGAATGAAAAGATAAACCTTATTCAGGATGCTGCAGAAAAGGATGCCATGATAAAATCAGAGAGTGATAAAAACTGGCGCTACTATCAAAGATTTCACTTTCATGCAACAGGAATCGGAGCAATGATGATGGGAGTGCTTCTCTTTCTTTCATTTTTATCTGCTCCTGAGCAATTGAGAAATATTACTTCCTATGCCATAGCCATAGGAGGGTTTCTATACCCTTTCGTCTGGCTTTTTGCAGCTATTTATGGTCCGGAATTAGGCCGGGAAGTGGCTAAAGAAAAGTACGCCGTTTTTGGATATATGGGCGGCTTATTCCTGGTGGGCTTATTTTTGAGTCTTTTTATGGCTCTGAAATATCCATTTAAAAGCAGTAAATAATTACAGGCTGACAATAAATCTTATTCAGTATCAAAGCGAAATCCCCCTCTTCCATGGAATAAAGTCATCCTGCCTGTGACGCACAGCAGCTACTTCGGTCTCACCACTGGCCACACTAATCACATATTCCAGTATACGTTCTCCGGCTTCGGCTATTGTTTCCTCCCCCTCAATGATAGAGCCTGTATTAATATCGATAATGTCCCTCATACGATTAAATAAAGTTGTATTGGTTGCTATTTTTACAACGGGTGCAATAGGGTTACCCGTAGGAGTACCCAATCCGGTAGTAAACAATACAATATTTGCTCCCGAAGCTACTTCCGCAGTAGTAGATTCTACGTCATTACCCGGTGTACATAAAAGATTCAGGCCTGGTCTGGATACTTTTTCAGGATAATCAAGCACATCCATAACCGGGGATGTACCCCCTTTTTTTGCTGCACCTGCCGATTTGATTGCATCAGTGATCAAGCCATCCTTGATATTCCCCGGAGAAGGATTCATATCAAAACCGGATCCTGCTGCAATGGCCTGGCTGTTATAATTTTTCATCAGGCTAGAAAATCGTTCTGCCTGATCGATACTTACACAACGGTCACTGAGATCCTGTTCAACTCCACAAAGCTCGGGGAATTCAGAAAGTATGACAGATCCGCCCAGAGCAACAATCATATCCGATGTATAGCCTATTGCAGGATTTGCTGAAATTCCTGAAAATCCATCAGAACCACCGCATTCCAGACCAATACAAAGCTTACTCAATGGTGCAGGTTGACGCACAGACCTGTTTGCCTGAATCAAACCTGCAAGGGTTTGCCTGATAGATAAAGAAAATAAATCTGCTTCAGTACCAATATCCTGTTGTTCAAGAATATAAAGTGGTTTATCAAATTGCGGGCTTCGCTTCTCAATTTCGGCCTGCAACATCGAAACCTGTGCATTTTGGCAGCCCAGGCTTAGAATAGTGGCTCCTGCCACGTTTGAATGCGTAATATAACCTGCAAGAAGACCGCAAAGTGTTATCGCATCCTCTCTGGTACCGCCGCATCCCCCATTGTGTACCAGAAACTTGATTCCATCAACATTTGGGAATACGCGTTCCTGACTTTCCTCAGAAGTTTCAAAATATGAGGAAGCATCCAGAAGCGCATCTTCATTCTTTCCATCCCTGATCATACCAATCAGCTTCAAAACATCCTCTTGATATTTTTTCTTTCGGCCATATCCCAGGGGTGTTATAAGTGCTTCCTGCAAAACCTCAATATTCCTGTTCTCACAAAAGACCATGGGTATAACAAGCCAGTAATTTGCGGTACCAACGCTGCCATCAGACCGGTGAAACCCATTAAATACCGATTTTTGAAATTTAGAAACATCAGGAGACTGCCAGGAAGTTTTACGCGAGCGTGTTTCAAATTGATTTGCTGCATGTTTAATATTCGCAGTAGTAATTAAGCTCCCTTTATCAAGGTCTGTTTGGGTAATACCCACAAGTACCCCATACATAATGATTTTACTTCCCTCAGGCAGCATTGCTACCGTAAACTTATGCTTCGCCTGAATATCATCCTGAAGTACTATTTCTTCACCCGCGTAAGTAATAATTTCGCCCTTGCGCAAATCTTTTAAAGCCACGATTACATTGTCATCGGGATGAACTTTTAGAATATTCTGTTTCATTCCTATAATAGTCCTTAATTTATTTTTTCAACTGCATTTTTTACACCGTCTTTTTCAATATTCCGGAGATAGCCTTTTACCGCTTCAACAAAACCGGGGAGGAGAGACAGGTCTGCACCCCATATATCGTAATTTGCGAGAACATTGGACACTACTTCATCCGAATTGTGATTAGTCCACTGATCTGAATAGTAGGGTGCCCAATCATCCTCTATTTTGTAGCTCCTATTATTGCATTGACCAAAAAATGTTCCGTCTATTCCATCTGAACGCATGAATCGCAGATAGGCTGCAAAGCCGAATGCAATATTCTTCGGAACCCTGTTAAAATTTTTATAATAGCAAAGAAGCACAGGTATTACCCGCATATTAAGCTTCATTGTATAATTTACGCTGATACTAAGCCACTGATGCCTGATTTGCGGGTTTCGGAACCTGTCGAGCACCTTATCCGAAAACTGCAATGCAGTTCCGGGATCGACAGGGTATGGAATAGCGGGAGCAAGGTTATCCCGCATGAGAGATGAAATGAATTCCTGCGTCAATGGATCCTCCATTGCGTCGCATACGGTTTCCATTCCGGAAAGGAATGCCACAGCACAGCTTAAGGTATGCGTTCCGTTGAGCAGCCGTAATTTCAGCTCCTTATAAAGAGTTATATCTTCAGCAATAACAACTCCAGAATCTACCTGTTCAAATGAAAGGATTTTCTTTAAGTCTTCATTACCCTCGATGGCCCAGAGCCGGTAAACTTCAGCAAAAATAAGCAGCTCATCACGATACCCCAGCTCATCTTCCATTTTCTGCATTGTAATTTCATCTGGTTTTCCCGGAACAATCCGATCTACAAGAGTATTGCAGAACGTATTACTCTCAAGCCATTTCATAAACTCCTTTTCCAGGTTGTTTTGTTCTGCCAGTTTAAAAACGATGTCTTTCAGCTTAGTTCCGTTATCTGAGATCAATTCAGTTGGGAGAATTACTAAGCCCTTACTTTCATCACCATTAAATATTTTATACCGGTGATATAATACAGCAAGCAGTTTACCGGGAAAGGATACGGGAGGTACTGTACTGATATCATCCTGCGTAAGCACGATGCCCGTTTCAGTTGTATTTGAGATAACAATCTCTAATTCCTTTGATGCTGCTACATCAAGAATAGCCATCCATTCAGTTTGTGCGGTAAGCACTCTGCTCACTGCAGAACAAATCAGGTTCTCTTCTATTTTCCTCCCATCTTCAATACCCCGTATTCCAATAGTGTAAAGCGAATCCTGGTTTTTAAAATCATCAGTACCCCCTTTCTGTGTTGATTTCACAATCACAACACGGCCGTTAAAGATCCCCTGCCTGTTTGCTTTATCAATAAAATAATCAGGCAATCCGCGCAAAAGTACGCCAGTGCCAAATTGAAGAACTTTTTCAGGCAGATCAAAGGCACCGGCCAGAGGCACGATGAGTTTATCAGAAGGTTTAATATTATCTAAATTCTGTTTTCTCAAAATCATATCATCCTGTATTTCTGGTCCGGAACCGGGCATTCAATTCCGGGTTCATCGTATGCATTTAATCTATAAACCGGATTAGTTTTTGGCAATTGACCGGTCCCGGATAAATTTTATCCTACTTATAATCACTGGCATTTTAGTACGAAAACAATTGTACATATTTTTAAACAAGCATTAAATAAAACCAGAAGATATATCTATGAAATCGTTGCCGAAA
>JBAZCD010000233.1:0-5260 GCA_041671205.1 Pedobacter sp. | reverse complement strand
CCAAGAGGAAAACCAGGTATCCACTACATCCTCATCCTGCCTGATCTGAGCTGAATCAGAATCCGGGTAATGGTTTTTAAATTCCAGTACGGCCTCCGCTCTTGTTTTAGCAACAACCCAGTCCCCTTTTACATTATACCATGCCGGAATTCGCTGTCCCCACCATAACTGCCTGCTGATACACCAATCCTTCACATTCTCCATCCAGTGTTTATAAGTATTGATAAACTTTTCAGGAATAAGTTTGATCTCTCCGTTTAAAACGTAATCTAATGCCGGTCCGGACATCTCCGACATTTTGCAGAACCATTGCATCGAAAGCTTGGGCTCTATGGCTGCATCTGTCCGCTCCGAAAAACCGATCTGGGATTTATAATCTTCAACTTTCTCCAGATTACCTGCCTCTTCAAGCAACTGGTTTATCTTCTTTCTTGCAGCAAAACGATCTTCCCCTACCAGTATCTGAGCATTTTCATTTAAAGTACCATCGTCATTCAGAATATCAATTACAGGAAGCTTATGCCTTAATCCAAGTTCATAATCATTCAGATCATGTGCAGGGGTTACTTTAAGGCAGCCTGTACCAAATTCCATGTCAACATAATCATCCTCAATTACAGGTATCTTCCTGTTTATCAGTGGAATACAAACATACTTTCCCTTAAGATGTGCAAATCGCGGATCATTGGGATTGATACAGATCGCTGTATCAGCCATGATCGTTTCCGGCCGTGTGGTTGCCACGATCAGGTGATCAGGATGGCCCGGTTCAGGATTCAGAATAGAATACCGGATATAGTAAAGCTTTTGATTGACCTCTTTTCGAATAACCTCCTCATCCGAAACTGCAGTCTGCCCTTTCGGATCCCAGTTAACCATGCGGATACCTCTGTAGATCCATCCTTTTTTATACAAATGAATGAAGGTATCTATAACCGCTTCAGAAAGATCATCCTCCATTGTAAAGCGGGTTCTGTCCCAATCGCAGGATGCTCCGAGCTTTTCCAGCTGCTTCAATATAATCCCTCCGTACTTATCCTTCCATTCGTAAGCATAGTTCAGAAATTCTTCTCTGCTGACATCCTTCTTTTCAATACCCTGCTCCTTCAGCATTGCAACCACCTTGGCCTCGGTAGCAATCGATGCATGGTCGGTTCCCGGAACCCAGCAGGCATTTTTTCCCTGCATTCGTGCCCTTCGGATCAGAACATCCTGAATGGTGTTATTGAGCATATGGCCCATATGTAATACTCCTGTCACGTTGGGCGGTGGAATGACTATGGTATAGGGTTCTCTGTTATCCGGAACAGAGCGGAAAAACTTCTTGTCAAGCCAATATTTATACCATTTATCCTCGGTTACTCTCGGATTATACGTTGTAGGAATGCTCATTTGCTAAAGGGGAAAATTAACGTGCAAAAATACATTTTTGGGAGGTATAATTTGAGTATGAAGGTTCTGTATTTTAATAAAAATTACCCGAAATAAGCCAAACATGGTCTGAATACCATTAAATTTGTAATGATCGGCCGGTGAAACAATAATTATTCGATTTAACTGTTATTATTACAAGCAGATTTTTCAGTTATGAAAATTATCTCCTGGTCTAAAATATTTACTTTTTTCCTCAAGTATCTGAAGTTGGGTCGCATACTCGCCTGGTTCAATAAGTAGATTATAACATTCTTTTTTCTTGTTAATCAGCATATCTGCTATTTTTACTTCCTGTTTTTACTAACCAAATAAATTATAAACATGAATTACTCTAAATTAATGCTTTCAGCAGCAGTGTGTTTTCTTACACTGCAAGCCTCTGCACAGCATGATTCAAAACCCGTTAAGAAGCCTGTATTCATCGACAAATCCAGCATGGATCTTACTAAAAAACCTGGTGATGATTTTTACAACTTCGCTGGCGGTATCTGGATGAAGAACAATCCTGTTCCTGCAAAGGAAACCAGGTGGGGAAGTTTTAACCTGCTTCGAGACTTTAATATAAATGCAGTGAAGACCATTCTTTCTGAAGCTGCAAATAATAAAAGTGCAGCTCAGGGCTCGATAGAAAAACGTGTAGGCGATTTCTATACTGCAGGTATGGACAGTATGACCATTGAAAAACTTGGTTATACACCAATTAAGGGTGATCTCGAACAAGTCAGTCTGCTTTCAGATTTAAATGGAGTGATCAATCATTCCGCTGTAATGAGAACAGCAGGTTCAGGATCTCCATTTTTTAGCTTTTTTGTTGGCCAGGACAGAAAATATGTAAAGAACATTATTCCGCAGCTTTTTCAGGGAGGAACAACCTTGCCTGATCGCGACTATTACCTGAAAAATGATCCGAGAAGTCTGCAAATTCAGGAATCTTATAAAAAATACATTACTAAACTTTTTACTCTTTCAGGATCAAGCCTGGCTGAAGCCGAGAAGAATGCAGGAACCATTTTTAATATTGAGAAAACCCTGGCTGCAGCTCAAATGAGCAGAGTTGAAATGCGTGATCCATATAAGACGTATAATAAGTTTTCATTAGCTGATCTCAGTAAAACCACATCCAATCTAAACTGGCAGAATTTAATGCCTTTGATGAAGGTTAACGGACAAGATACTGTTCTGGTAAACTCTCCAAGATTCTTTGCTGAGCTGAATTCCCTACTAAGTTCAACACCTGTTGAGGATCTTAAAACCTATTTAAAATGGAATGTGCTAAAAAGTTCAGCACCATATCTCAGTTCTGAATTTGTAAATGCCAACTTTAACTTTACCCAGGTACTGACAGGTCAGAAGGTACAGACACCACGCTGGCAGCGAATGTCATCTTTAACTGATGGCACAGTGGGTGAACTACTGGGGCAGCTTTATGTTAAGAAACATTTCAAACCCGAAGCAAAAGCCAGAATGCAGGAGCTTGTAAGTAATCTGGTAAAGGCATATGAGATAAGAATTAAAAACCTGGACTGGATGAGTGACATTACCAAACAAAAAGCACTCGATAAATTACATGCATTCACTCCAAAAATCGCTTATCCTGATAAGTGGAAGAATTATGAAGGCCTGGAAATAAACAGACAATCTTTTTTCCAGAATCTGAAGAATGCAGGTAAATGGAGCTATCAAGATATGATTAGTCAGTTGGGTAAACCGGTTGATAAATCTAAATGGGGAATGACTCCTCCAACGGTAAATGCTTATTACAATCCGGTGAATAACGAAATCGTTTTCCCGGCCGGAATACTTCAATTCCCATTCTTTGATCTGAATGCAGATGATGCCGTGAATTACGGTGGAATCGGAGCTGTAATCGGTCATGAGATCTCTCATGGTTTTGATGATTCAGGCAGCCAGTATGATAAAGACGGCACCCTTCGCAACTGGTGGACTGATGAGGACCGAACCCGCTTCAAGACCAAAGCAACGGCATTGCAGGAGCAGTTTGATGCCTATACCGTTTTGGATACCATCCATGTTAACGGAAAACTGACACTTGGAGAAAACATTGGGGACCTTGGTGGCCTGAATGCGGCCTATGAAGCTTTCAAAATGACCAAACAAGGACAGAGTACCGTTAAAATTGATGGATTTACCCCTGATCAGCGCTTTTTCCTTTCATGGGCACAGGTTTGGAAAGGAAATATTCTTAAGGAAACTGCAGCACAGCTTATAGTAACAGACCCCCATTCTCCGGGCGAGTACCGTACGATTGGCGCCCCCGTAAATATGGATGCATGGTATAATGCATTTGACATAAAACCAGGAGATAAACTTTATAAAAAACCCGAGGACCGCATCAGAATCTGGTAAGTACCCTGGTTTAAAAATTTGTTAAAACAGTATTAGAGCCCTTTGTTTGTCTGTTTTCAAACAAAGGGCTTTTCTTTCCCCTGCATGAACTTTATCGACCCTATATTAATTAGCGTAATCCTGCTGGGAGCCTGCCATGGTTGGCAAAAAGGCTCACACAGAAACCACAATGGGCCGGTGAGACGATCAATGGAATTATTAATGACCTTAGAAATAAGTTTGGCAGGAGCCTTACCGTTTTTCCGAAAGGAAAAGAGATAGTCCCGCTTCACTTCAGGATCACTGAACCGGGAAACAGAAGAGACCGTGAAATCAGGATGCTTGACCTGATCAATAATGCGCGAAAAAAAACAGGGACTTATTCCGCTGCATTTTGATGAAGAACTAGTCACAGTAGCCAGAATGCATTCAAAAGACATGCTCCAAAGAGGGTATTTTTCTCATTATACCCATTAAGGTAAAAGCCCGTTCGACAGGATCAGAAAAGAAGGGGTTCCCTTCAGAATTGCTGGTGAAAACCCCGCGCTTACACAAAGCCTGAGCCTTGCACATGACGGCTTGATGGAATCACCGACACACCGTGCCAATATTCAGCATAAATTGTTCGGAAGGGTTGGAATCGGCATTCTCGATGGTGGATTCAATGGCCTCATGATCACCCAGTTATTCAAAAACTGATGCTGAGAGAGAATATCAAAGATAAAAGAGTTCCTGTTTTTATAACTTTACAGCGCATCACACACTCTTTTTAAAACAACATTATTCTTAATTTACACAACAAATTACTGATATTATTGTTTTAATTTCAGGACCGGACATAAACCCCAATATAATACTGAAAATGCGTAAGTACTTCCTTATTCTTTTTTGTTTGCTAAACACCGCATTAATCGCTCAGATCAAAAATCCGGAATATAAACAGGTACTCGACAGCCTGTACAGTCATCAGATACCCCTTATTTCAATTGAAGAATTTCTGAATCTGGATAAACAGAATCTATTTCTGCTTGACACACGCGAAGAAGAAGAATTCAATGTCAGCCATATCAAAAATGGAAGGCATGTGGGTTATTTTTGGTTTGACATGCGAAA
The DNA here is from genome assembly GCA_041671205.1 of Pedobacter sp. GTDB lineage: Bacteria > Bacteroidota > Bacteroidia > Sphingobacteriales > Sphingobacteriaceae > Daejeonella. The sequence goes on along the minus strand of JBAZCD010000233.1, from coordinate 367 downwards.
GATCTATGATATTCCATATAACGCTACTGTTGTGCTATACTGTTCAGTAGGAATGAGAAGCGAAAAAATCGCCGGAAAATTAATAGCTGCAGGTTATAAAAATGTTTTAAACCTCTATGGCGGCATTTTTGAATGGGTAAATCAGGGGAACCCCGTTTACAAACAGAACGGAGTTCAAACCTCCGAAATTCATACCTACGACAAGGACTGGGGCCGCTGGGCTGAAAGGGGGACCAAAGTCAATTGATCAGGGCCTTCAATAAACCTTTTAGTAATTCTTTGGTATGGATCATTTAAGTTTTGCGCTTACTGCCGACGGTTCCAAAACTCTTTTCAATGAAGAAGTTGGCGAGCATTATCATTCCCG
>JBAZCD010000232.1:3642-5262 GCA_041671205.1 Pedobacter sp. | reverse complement strand
TGTTCCGATGAGAATCCTCTCCGGCGTAATCCAACTGAATTTATTCCAACATAGGATAAGGGTTCACGGCCAGCCTTGGTATAAGGGGGGACGTCCTTACGAACAAGTGATCCGCCTGAAATGATCGAATGTGCACCAATAGAAACGAACTGATGCACGGCAGAAGCTCCGCCAATGAAGGCAAAATCCTGGACTTCGATATGCCCGGCCAGCTGAACAGAATTAGCAATGATCACATTGTTTCCTATGACACAATCGTGTGCAATATGCACGTAAGCCATTAAAAGGCAATTGGATCCTACTGTAGTGGTATTTTTATCGAGTGCCGTCCCTCTGTTTAAGGTTACGCATTCACGGATAATGGTATTATCGCCAACGGTAACCGTAGAGGGTTCACCTTTATACTTCATGTCCTGAGGCGGTGCCGATATAACCGCACCCGGAAATATGCGGCAGTTTTTCCCGATACGGGCACCATCCATGATCGTCACATTCGAACCGATCCATGTGCCTTCACCAATTACAACGTCCTTATATATGGTTACGAATGGTTCAATTACTACATTCTCGGCAATTCTTGCCTGAGGATGGATATAAGCCAGGGGTTGGATCATACGCTTGCTTCGCTTTCTTTAACTCTGCTAATCTGGGCCATCATTTCTGCCTCCACAACAATTTTTTCACCTACCATTCCAACTCCTTTCATCTGGCAAATACCTCTTCTTATAGGTTCCATCAGATCACAGCGAAATATGATTGTATCTCCCGGTAATACCTGTGCCCGAAATCTAACTTTATCGATCTTTAAAAAAAAAGTCAGGTAGTTCTTCGGATCAGGTACAGTGCTCAGCAATAAAATTCCTCCTGTTTGTGCCATGGCCTCTATCTGAATGACCCCCGGCATCACCGGCGCCCCCGGAAAATGTCCCTTGAAGAATTCCTCATTCATCGTAACATTTTTCACACCAACAACATGCGTTTTGGAGAGCTCAAGTATCTTATCAATGAACAGAAAAGGCTGCCGGTGTGGCAGCATGTTCATGATCTGAACAACATCATACAATGGCGTCGCATTGGGATTATAGATCTGAATATGTTTTTTACTCTTTTCTTTCCTGATCTGTGCTTTGATCTTCTTTGCAAATGCAATATTAGCTGCATGCCCGGGTCTGGCGGCCATGATATGCCCCTTCAGCGGAACTCCAACCAGGGCCAGATCGCCTATCATATCCAAAAGCTTATGACGGGCAGGCTCATTTTGATAACGCAATTCTATATTATTCAGAATACCTTCTCTGGCAACATCGATATCATCGCGGTTAAAGAGTTTGGCAAGGTTTTTTAATTCATCCTTGCTGACTTGCTTATCAACCACCACAATCGCATTATTCAGGTCTCCACCCTTAATCAGATCATGCTTCAGTAAGGTTTCCAGCTCATGCAGAAAACAAAATGTACGGCAGGATGCAATTTCTTTCTTAAATTCTGATATGGTCGTAATCGCGGCATGCTGACTTCCCAAAACCGGCGAATTATAATCGATCATACAGGTGAACCGATAATCATCCAATGGCATGGCCACCATCTCTACTTTTCGGTCGGGCTCCGAATAATGAATAT
>JBAZCD010000232.1:0-3632 GCA_041671205.1 Pedobacter sp. | reverse complement strand
TGAGGTATGCTGTAACACTCTCTGTCTGCATCCTGATCAATAAAACCAGCCATTTCAAGCGCTTCAACAAACATGATCGAACTTCCATCCATGATCGGGATCTCCGGTCCGTCAAGCTCTATCAATATATTATCGACTTCTGTGCCTACAAGACTTGCCAATACATGTTCTACCGTTTGTACACTGGCACCATTCTGAGTGATGGTAGTACCCCTTGAAGTGTCAGTAACATTATCCACATCCGCATCAACAATCGGAGAACCCGGAAGATCAACCCGCTTAAACTTGTAGCCATGATTTTCAGGAGCGGGCTTAAATGTCATGTTAGCCACCTGACCGGTATGCAAACCAACTCCGGATACAGAAATTTCTGTTTTAATTGTTCTTTGTTTTACATTCATAGTATTGATCTTCATCAGTCAGACTGTTGATCACTTAAAACGATCTTTAATAATATTTTCAAGCTCTTCGATCCTCTTTTCAAGCTCAGGTAAACGTCTGATTATCACCTGAGATTTTAATGAATCCCGGTAAGTCATCATGGGGAATCCATTCCAGCTCGTAGTCTCCTCCTTTATGGAATTATTAATCGCTGATTTTGCTCCAATATTACTCCCGTTGGCAATGCTGATATGTCCAACCATGCCTACCTGACCGCCAATAATACAGTTTTCACCTATTTTAGTGCTCCCCGAAACTCCGGTTTGGGCCGCTATAACAGTGTTGGCTCCAATTTCAACATTATGGGCAATCTGAATCAGGTTATCCAGCTTTACTCCTTTCCTGATTATGGTCGAACCCATAGTCGCCCGGTCGATCGTTGTATTGGAACCTATTTCTACGTTTTCCTCAATAATTACGTTACCGATCTGGCTCACTTTGCGATAAGCGCCATCACCTCCGTTTGCAAAGCCAAATCCGTCGCTCCCTATAATTGCACCCGAATGTATAATTGATTTATCGCCAATCATACAATTAAAATATACTTTTACACCAGCATATAAGGTTACATTTTCCCCAACTATCACATTATCAGCAAGATAGGTATTTGGATAGATCTTACTGCCATCTCCTATTTTAGCATTAGGCCCGATATAAACAAATGCACCGATGTAGACATCCTTGCCAATCTCCGCAGTAGGGTGAATAAAACAAGGTTCCTCTATGCCGCTTTTATCTGATTTTAATATTTCGTCGTATTTTTCCAAAAGTACAGAAAATGCCGTGTAAGCATTTTTTACCCTGACTAATGTTGCTTTAATGGGTTGGGCAGGAACAAAGTCATCATTCACAATGATGATGGATGCACCCGAGCTGTAAACATATTGCTCATACTTCGAGTTCGCAAGGAATGATAAAGCTCCCGCATTAGCGTCTTCTATCTTCGCTAGCTGATTTACTGTCACCTCAGGATCCCCTTCTACAGTTCCCTCAAGCAAAATTCCAATCTGATGTGCAGTTAATTGCATCCGGCAAATTTATGGGTTATAAGTTAACGAACAAATTTTGAACTTATTCGCTTGTTTATTAATTAACATCCTTTACCTCCTTAATATAGCAAAGTATATATTTCTGTACAGTTTTTGCTAAAGCCTCCAGATTTGAGTTGTCTGAGGCCTTTGTAATATCCTGAATTGACCTGTCTTTCATCAAAATTTTAATACTTCCGTCGCCCACACTGTAGGCATTGTTTTTTATAGTATCAGTAAATACGAAATATGAGGTATCATCATCCGAAATTTCGTATTCATTTGTTACTCTGTCGGCCAGTTCATTAATCTTTTCTAAATTCGGGGGCTCATTGGTGATCTCTACCTGATAGAGATTTCTGCTGATCAGGTGTTTGCATAAGGTTGAAAGTATAAGATCATCATCATCAGCCCAAACCTTTATTGATGTAAATATATCATTATCATCGAGTTTGCTAAACTTGTCCAGATTTCGCGGATCATTTCTGAATTCCTCCCTGCTCACTGAATTTTTTAAAAAATAAGAAAAACAGGGACTTGCAAATAAATTCCTTCCTTCACCCGATAACTCTTTTGCCCTTTCGAGAATTTTTACAAGCATTTGCTCGGCAGCAATAACTGTTTTATGCAGGTATACCTGCCAGTACATCAATCTACGGGCAATCAAAAATTTCTCAATAGAATAAATACCCTTCTCCTCCACAACAAGCTGATCATCAACAACATCAAGCATTTTAATGATCCTGTCAAAGCTGATCACACCTTCAGAAACACCGGTAAAAAAACTATCCCGGTTCAGGTAATCCAGGCGGTCGATATCCAGTTGCCCGGAAACCAGCTGGTGCAGAAATTTTTTAGGGTATCGTTTGTTGAAGATATCCAGAGCGAGCGTAAGCTTACCATCAAACTCACGGTTCAGATTATCCATCAGCAGTGTAGAGATATGCTCGTGTGATATCCCATCAACGATCGTGTGTTCCAAAGCATGTGAAAATGGCCCATGCCCGATATCGTGTAGCAAAATGGCAATCATCACAGCTTCTTCCTCTTCGTATGAAATTGCCTGACCCTTGCTTTTTATCGTTTCGACTGCCAGACTCATCAGATGCATCGCGCCAAGAGCATGATGAAAACGTGTATGCAGGGCTCCCGGATAAACGAGGTGTGTCATACCCAGCTGCTTGATATAACGTAAGCGCTGAACATAGGGGTGCTGTATCAGATCATACACCAATTCGGATGGAATAGTGATGAAACCGTAAACCGGATCATTTATTATTTTCTTCTTATTCAAGATTGAGAATCTTAAGGCACAAAAATTGCTAATTTTAATGACAATTGAACGTATAAATAAGTTCAATAGCTTATTAATTGCTAATTTTACATTGAAATGCAGGAAACAACGATATTATGGGCCGACGATGAAATCGACCTGTTGAAACCACATATACTATTTCTGAATGAAAAAGGCTACAAAATCAAAACTGTAACCAATGGAAATGATGCGCTGGACTGTTTCAAGAACGAAAACTTTGACCTGGTATTCCTCGATGAAAATATGCCCGGATTAACCGGCCTGGAAACCCTTGCAAGAATTAAAACCATTGATCCTGACGTTCCGATTGTACTCATCACTAAAAATGAAGAAGAGTACATGATGGAAGATGCTATTGGCTTCAAAATAGACGATTACCTCATCAAGCCTGTCAATCCGAAACAGATCTTACTGACTATAAAAAAACTGATCGACAATAAACGCCTGGTCAGCGAAAAAACTTCTATGGCCTATCGTCAGGATTTCAGAACCCTGGGAATGACTTTGAATGAGAACCTGAGCTTTTCAGAATGGGTAGATGTTTATAAGAAACTGGTTTACTGGGAACTTTCTCTTGAGAAACTGGAAGATGAAGGCATGCATGAAATCTTGACCGTGCAAAAATCTGAAGCCAATGTTCAATTCTCAAAGTTTATTGAAAAGAACTATTTAAAATGGATCAAAAATCCTGCAGAAGGTCCAATAACATCCAATCAGCTGTTTGTAAAAAAGGTTTTTCCGGCTCTCGAACCTAAAAAACCAACTTTTTTTATCCTGATTGATAACCTAAGGTATGATCAGTGGAAAATGATCAATTCCCTGTTAATGGATTATTATCGTATCGAGGA
>JBAZCD010000231.1:0-5262 GCA_041671205.1 Pedobacter sp. | reverse complement strand
TGTATTGATATGCTTCAGAATAGAGCGAAATTAACTGTGCATTATCATAGAGCATTTTTTCAAAATGCGGTACATGCCATTTTCCGTCGACTGAATATCGGGCAAATCCGCCACCTACCTGATCATGGATCCCCCCAAATGCCATTTTTTGAAGGGTAATCCTGACTGCAGTATGAGCTGCATCATCTTTCATTAAATGGGCATACCTCAGCATAAATTGCCAGTTGTTAGGCAATGGGAACTTCGGAGCCCGATTATATCCCCCATCAATCAAATCAAAAGTTCGCTTCCAGGGGATAAAAATGTTCTCCAAATCCTTTCTGGTAAAAACAATATCCTCCTTAACCGGAACGAGTTGTTCAGTCTGATTCACGCCTTCCGTTAGCCTGACCGCATAGGCTACAGCCTCATCAGGCTTTTCTCTCCAGAAATCGGCGAGATTATGTAATAAACTTTTCCAGTCATTTTTTCGAAAATAGGTGCCGCCGTATATTGGTCTTTGATCGGGAAGACAGAAACAATTAAGAGGCCATCCTCCACTTCCTGTCATTAACTGAACTGCACTCATATAAATCTGATCAATATCCGGGCGCACCTCACGATCGATCTTGATACATACAAAATGCCTGTTCATAATTTCGGCAACCTCTGAATCTTCAAAGCTTTCATGTTCCATAACATGGCACCAATGACAAGCCGAATAACCTATACTTACCAGAATCAGTTTGTTCTCAGCCCTTGCTTTTGCCAGAGCTTCATCACCCCATGGATACCAATCAACAGGATTTTCTGCATGCTGCAATAAATATGGAGAGCTCTGATTCTTTAATCTGTTTGACATAATCTGATATAATTATGTAAAAATAAGAAAGGCATGATCAATTGAGGATGTCTATAAAATTTAATGACCCCTTCATGTTGAAACTCCAATTTAGGCTTTCAAAACATCAGATTTATTCATCTGCTATCGAATTTTTAAGAAATATCACCCAGTGTAAACAGAAAGCTTTAAATTTCGCCATGAAAATAACCCATACAGATGTATACAGATTTAGTATCCCCATGGAGCCTTTTACAATCGCAACCGGTACTATGGATTTTGCACAAAATGTTTTTATAAGAATTCATACAGACAGTGATCATTATGGGGTTGGAGAGTGCTCAGCATTTCCGATGATCGTTGGGGAGACACAGGAAACCTGCCTGGCAATGGCTAAAGATTTTGCAAGAATACTCAAGGGAAAAGATCCACTTGCAATAGCAGCACGACTGCAGGATCTTCACAATTTCACTGCTCTAAATTCAACCATAAAAAGTGCTTTTGATATGGCACTTTATGATATTGCCTCAAAAAATGAGGGCCAGCCACTTTACAGGTATTTGGGTGGAGAAAAACGAGTTATTGAAACCGACATGACCATAGGCATTGCCGGACCTGAGGAGATGGCTGAAACCGCAGTAAAATATCAGAAGCAAGGTGCCCGGATTCTGAAAATAAAATTAGGTAAAGATCCGGATCTGGATCTGCGCCGAATCAGAGAAATAAGAAAAAAGGTTGGTGAGCAGATAATTCTAAGAATTGATGCAAATCAGGGATGGGGTTTTGATGATGCAATAAGGTGTTTAAATGGCATGCTGGATCTTAATATCGAGTTTTGTGAACAGCCAATGCGTACCTGGTATGATGACAAACTTCCTGAATTAAAACAACAAACAAACATAAAAATCATGGCAGATGAGAGTTGCTATAATCATCATGATGCAAGGAAACTCATTAATTCAGAATCCTGTGATTATATCAATATTAAATTCGCCAAGTCGGGAGGTATTCATGAAGGACTTAAAATTCATCAGATAGCTTTTGAATCAGGCATTCCATGTATGATTGGAAGTATGCTGGAAAGCAGAATTGCCCTGAGTGCAAACTTACATTTTGCCTATGCCTGCCCTGGTATTAAATATTTCGATCTGGATACCTGCCTTCTGGGGCATCTGTTGGATCCGGTAAACGGAGGGCTAAGTTATGATGGATTCTTCCTGGATATTCCTGAAACCCCTGGTATTGGAGCAGATGCTGATGAAGAATTTCTCAAATCCTGCGAAAAGTGGAGCATTTAATTAACCTGAGTTCATAATAGGAAGGGTAAAATAATACCGTTATAATTGGTCAGATAAGGCTCTGGAGCCAAAATAATTTGATTTTTGAAACCAATACCCGTGTGATATGGGTTAGTTCAGCCCTTTCTTCCGGAGTAGTTCCGGCAAGAAATCGCGTTCTATATCAAATTACCTACAGTCGGAAGCTACCTCCTCCAGCAAGGTTTATTTTACCCAGTGCTGTTTTTCATTGGGACGGGCAGCCCGGCAAAAGAACCATTTGCCATTTGAAATAAACCCGGGTGGCAACTGTAGCTTTTTTGCTTAATGAGTTTCATCATATCTCTTAAATTTGATGCAAAAAACTACTGCAGAACACGGGACTGGCAGGACCGAAGAGAAAAAGACCCTGCTTTCTAAAACAAGAGAAAATTATGCAATCTAAACTTACCCCCTGTAGCCTTCCCATTTTTGTAAGCTTCCCTATAATTGCCCGAATTCTCTACTTTAGTTTGCCCAAATTTTGTGGGGGGAGGTCACCCCAGCAAGATTTTATATCGAACTCACGTTAAATAATAAAGGCCGGAAAATTCCGGCCTTTATTATTTAACAATTTATCTTTTCTTTATTTACTGAGTTCAGCAAAGTACTTATGAAATAGTGGAATTGTCTCAATTCCCTTGTAGAAGTTAGCAATATCAAATTTTTCATTTGGAGAATGAAGATTATCACTATCCAAGCCGAAACCCATTAAAACCGTTTTAATACCCAACTCCTTCTCGAATAATGCTACAATTGGAATGCTTCCTCCACCTCTGGTTGGGATTGGTTCCTTACCAAAAGATTCAAGAATTGCTTTTTGTGCTGCCTTATAAGCTATACTATCAGTTGGAGTTACTACGGGTTCACCTCCGTGATGTGGTGTAACTTTAACTTTTACACTTTTTGGCGCAATACTTTCGAAATGATCTTTAAAAAGTTTAGTGATTTTATCAGATTGCTGGTTTGGCACCAGACGCATAGAAATCTTGGCAGAGGCTTTAGATGGCAGTACTGTTTTTGCTCCTTCACCAATATAACCACCCCATATTCCATTGACTTCCAGGGTTGGACGGGTACCTGTTCGTTCCAGGGTAGTATATCCTTTTTCCCCCCATAATTCATCTACTTTCAGGTCGATTTTGTATTCTGATTCATTGTAAGGTGCTCTGTTAAGCATTTCTCTTTCTTTGTCACTTAATTCCAGTACATCATCATAAAAACCTGGAATGGTGATATGATTATTTTCATCATGCATTGAGGCAATTAGCTTTGTCAGAATTGTAGCCGGGTTTGCCACAGCACCACCATATACTCCGGAATGGAGATCACGATCTGGTCCGGTAACCTCAACTTCTACATATGAAAGTCCGCGCAAACCAGTTTCCAGTGAAGGGTGCTCCAGACTGATCATAGAGGTATCTGATATCAATACTACATCTGCCTTTAAGCGCTCTTTATTCTGACTAACAAAAATTCCAAGGTTGCTTGAGCCAACTTCTTCCTCACCCTCGATCATAAATTTAATATTACAAGGGAGAGAGTTTGTGCTCATCATAAGTTCAAAAGCCTTTACATGCATATAAAACTGTCCCTTATCATCGCATGAACCCCGGGCATAAATCTTTTCATCACGTATTGTTGGTTCAAAAGGAGGTGTGAGCCATAAATCAAGAGGATCGGGAGGTTGAACATCATAATGCCCATATACCAAAACCGTCGGGAGTGACTTATTAATGATTTTTTCTCCATAGACAATTGGATAACCTGCTGTAGGACAAATCTCAACAGTATCAGCACCAGCAGATTTTAGCTTTTCTGCTATATATTCTGCAGTTCTGAGCATATCTCCTTTATACTTTGGATCTGCACTTATGGATGGGAATCTCAGCAGTTCAAACAACTCATCTAGGAAGCGTTTCTTATTATCACTTAAATACTGTCTGATCTCTTGCATATAATTGGTTTTTGTGCAAAGATACGAATCTATGATAAGCCGTAAATCGATACGCATAAAAAATCAGCAAAATAATTACCTGCCAAAGCAAACCGTGCTAAACAGAATATATCTTGCTGATCTTATAACTCATTCGGGCTATTCGAATCAATCAGGGCTAAAAATCAATCCCAACTAGCCGGACGCTGATCACTAACAGTGGTAGTTACGCCCATTTTTTCATGGTTACTACTAACTGGTTTTACAACAAATCCGTAACCAGAAATTTTACTGTTTTCAACTAAGGTGAATCCAATTGTAACAAAACCTGCTAATGCTATTGTTAATATTGCTTTTTTCATGATATGATATTTTAAAAAATTGTATAGACTCCGCCATCAAGGATTACCAATAAATTTCATCAATTAAATATTGAAGAAAAATTCATTATCCCTTAACCAACAGTTTCAAAGAAATAATATCCTAGCCTCTATTAGTTATTTCTTCCAATTGGAGTAACCGGTTTTCTTGAATTTTTCACTGATGTTGAATCTGTTGGTGACAATTTCAAGGTTGATGCTTCAGTACTGGAACCTTCTCCTTGAATGTCCCAACTACCTCCTCCACAACCAGTACATAACTGTTTTTCAATACCATTTATTAATTTTTTATTATTTGAAGGAATTAATTCTTCCTTTTTACATGAACTAAAACCGACTGCTCCAATGATAAATAGTATTGATACTTTCTTTTTCATGATTTTGGGGTTAAATTGTACTTTTTAGATCTTGATATCTTTTTTTTATAAAAAACTGAAATTCAATATCTAATATAGAGAAATATAAAAAATAAAGTAATTAAGAGATACAATAACTAAATTTACTTTAAACTTATATTCGAATTAATAAAGAATGAAAATTATAAGACTTACGTTTCTTCTATCATTTATAAGTATTACTATGTATACCCAAACTCGAACAAAAAGTTTCGAGAATATCTCACCGCCCAAAGATACTTCAATTATTATAGAGCTCAATCAACAGGCTTTCAAAAATCGTCTGAAAAATCCTGAATTAACAATAAAACATGCAAATGAAGCTTTAAAATTAGCTGAAAAAATTAACTATATTAATGGTATTGGAGAAGCATATAGAACAATAGGTGTAGGTAATTATTCCCTAAATAATATC
>JBAZCD010000230.1:1810-5280 GCA_041671205.1 Pedobacter sp. | reverse complement strand
AGCCCGGCAGTAAGGAGTATGGTATTTTAAGTGTTTTCCTTCAGGCATATTATAAAGTTGAGTACCTGTTCTCGGTTAAACCCGGAGTCTTTAATCCCCCGCCGAAAGTTACTTCAGCGGTCATCCGGCTTACACGGAATGATGTTGAAAAGCTGGATTGTGATGAGAAGTTATTCTGGCAGGTAGTGAAAGCCGGATTTAACCAGCGACGCAAAACCCTGAGAAATGCATTGTCATCGCTTGTCAGTAAAGAGCATATGAACGATGACCCTATGCTCGATCTTCGTGCGGAGCGCCTGAGTGTAGATGACTTTGTTAAACTGACGAACCTAATCAGTACCTCGAGATAGAATTAGAGTATGAACCAAAGAATACTTATTGCCGACCATTTACATCCGGCATTTAAAACGGAGGCAGAAAAGCTTGGCTATGTTTGTGATGATCTGCCATTGATCAGCAGGGCGGAAACTCTGAAGGTCCTGAAAAATTATTCAGGAATAGCGATTCGTACCAAGTTTCAGATAGACCGTGAAGTGATAGATGCAGGTTCAAATCTTAAATTTATTGCCCGGGCCGGTGCCGGAATGGATAACGTGGACGAGGAGTATGCCAATTCCAGAAACATAAGCTGCATCAACGCTCCGGAAGGGAATCGGGATGCAGTAGCAGAACATGTGATCGGTATGCTGCTTTCTCTGCTCAATAACCTGAGAAAGGCTGATATCGAGGTTCGAAATGGTATTTGGGACAGAGAAGGAAACAGAGGATTGGAACTCAAAGGCAGAACTTTTGCAATCATAGGATATGGAAATACCGGGCAAATGCTTGCCCGAAAACTTTCAGGTTTTGAGGCAAAGGTGATTGCTTACGATAAGTATAAAACCGGATTTTCAGATCAATATGCTGAGGAGGTAAGCATGGAGCAGGTAGTTAAACAGGCAGATATTTTAAGCTTTCATATTCCCCTAACCTTTGAAACAAAACAGCTCTTTAATGAAGAATATCTTTTTCATTTCAGGAAGCCGATCATTTTTTTAAATGCTTCCAGGGGTGAAGTGGTCAATACAAGAGCGGTTCTGGATGGGATACGTAATGGCAGGATAAGCGGCGCCGGACTTGATGTACTTGAAGTTGAAAAATTTCCGGCCTTAGCTGAACAGGAATGGTTTAATGAATTGAAGGACTGTCCGAAGCTGATTTTAAGTCCGCATGTGGCCGGCTGGACCCATGAATCTTACCGAAAAATTTCAGAAGTGCTTGCCGAAAAGCTAAAGCAGTTTTCTCTTGTTGTTTGATAATGAAGCGCCTGGAGCTCTTGTTTGTTCTTCTGTTCGGATTTCATCATAGAAATTTGGAAATCTAAAATCAAAAATATTATCTTCGTATTAATACGAGCAAGACTATATTGGCTTATGCCGACATAGTCTTGTTTGTTTTTAAGAGTTTATCATAAAATGTGTGAGATATGACGGAAGTAACCTATTATACCCGGGAAGGATTAGAAAAACTTAAAGAAGAGCTTCATTTATTAAAAACAGAAGGCCGTTCTCAGATTTCAAAAGCAATTGCTGAAGCCAGAGATAAGGGCGATTTGTCTGAAAATGCGGAGTATGATGCCGCCAAAGAGGCGCAGGGCCACCATGAATCTAAGATATCGAAGCTTACCAATATATTGGCGAATGCCCGTTTAATTGATGAATCAAAGCTGGATACCACCAAGGTTCTTGCTTTGTCAATTGTTAAGATTAAAAACACTAATAATGGTGCTACCATGACCTATCAGCTGGTTTCTGAATCAGAAGCAGATCTGAAAACTGGTAAAATATCAGTGAAGTCGCCTATAGCCCAGGGTTTATTGGGTAAATCTGTTGGTGATACAGCCGAAATTGCTGTTCCGGCAGGAAAAATTGAATTCGAGATCATCGAAATCAGCAGATAATTAACGTGCTGATCAGGATATAAATCAAATCAAATGGAATCAATCTTCTCAAAAATAGTAGCCGGCGATATTCCTTCATATAAGGTCGCTGAGACATTAGAATATCTTGCCTTCCTGGATGTAAATCCGCTTACGGAAGGCCACCTATTGGTTATTCCTAAAAAGGAGGTTGATTATATATTTGACCTGGATAGTGAAACGTATGTAGGCCTGATGATGTTTGCTCAGATTGTAGCAACGGGTTTAAAAAAGGCCATTCCATGCCAGCGTGTTGGTGTTTCTGTCATTGGTCTGGAAGTTCCTCATGCACACGTTCATCTTATCCCGATCAACAGCATGGATGACATGAATTTTAGTCGCCCTAAACTGAGCTTTACAGTAGAAGAACTGGAGACAATAGCAGAAAAAATTAAGGAACAGCTTTAATTTCCTTTATTTAATCCTTTTCTGATTATCCTTGGCGAAAGCATCCCAGCCGGAATAGTTTTTTTTGCTTCCGATGCTGCTTATTTTCTGGAATGAATGACAAACTGCAACCGCCAAACCATCGGTTGCATCGAGAAATTCAGGTGTCTCAGTGAATTTCAAAAGTGTTTTAAGCATAGCCGCCACCTGTTCTTTAGAAGAATTACCGTTACCGGTAATTGACTGTTTAATCTTTCTGGGTGAATATTCGAAAATAGGAAGACTACGTGATAATGCTGCAGCCATCGCCACGCCTTGTGCGCGGCCCAGTTTCAGCATCACCTGGATGTTTTTACCATAGAAGGGAGCTTCTATTGCAAGGCAATCGGGTTTATATTGATCAATAAGTAAAACGGTTTTTTCAAAAATATGTTTAAGTTTCAAAGGATGATCGTCAAGGTGCTGGAGTTTTACTACGCCCATACAGATCAAATCAACAGAACTTTTTACCTCCTTGACTATTCCATAACCCATAACACTGGTTCCGGGGTCAATTCCAAGGATTATCCGCTCAGTTGATTTTTCTTTTAGCATGCTTGACAATATTAAGAAATTACCCGCTTTATAATGTTTTTAAGGCAATACAATTTCAAATTTTAAATTCAATGGAGCTTTTGCTTAACATTGCATAAATAATATATTTTGAACAGCAGTACCAAAAAGATTCTGAGTATTTGCATTAAGGTCACCATTTTAGGTCTGGCATTCTGGTATATTTATAACAGACTTAGTAATAATAGCGGTATTAGCGACTTCCGGATGCTGCTCAATAAGCTTGATCCTGAAAGTGTGAGGATAGTTATGGCCAGCCTTTTTTTATTGATGTTACTGAACTGGTTTCTGGAGGCTCTAAAATGGAAATTCCTTGTTCAGAAAATAGAGATAATAAGTACCTGGAAGGCTGTTGAATCTGTTTTTTGCGGATTGACATGGGCAGTTTTCACTCCAAACCGGATCGGAGAATATGGAGGGAGGGTCTTTTTTCTGTCTCCAAATAGGCGGATAAAGGGTGCTGTGGCTATGACTGTTGGGGCTTTCGGCCAATTGGTGCTGATCAATGTGTTAG
>JBAZCD010000230.1:0-1800 GCA_041671205.1 Pedobacter sp. | reverse complement strand
CTGGTTTATTTCCCGTTTTATGGGTCTCAATCCCCTCATGAATTTAAGTATATCTATATTGGCTCTTGCCTTCAGCGGATTTTTTCTGCTTTTCTTTTTCAATATCCATTGGATAAATGGCCTCCTGTCAAAAATAAAGTTCTTGAAACCTTATAAGCGCTTTTTCATTATATTTTCGAAATTCAAGGTTTCAGAACTCTTGTATATCTTAATGTATAGCCTGTCGCGTATCCTAATATTTAGCACACAATATTTTCTGATCATTCATTTTCTGGTCCCCGAAATAGATCCGCTTGACATGGTTTTGATCCTGTTCATCTTTTACTTTATTCAATCTTCAATGCCCTCTCTTGATCTTCTTGATATAGGTTTAAGGGCCACAACAGCAGCGTACTTTTTTTCTTTTGTAACCAATCAGGAAATCGCTGTAATGGCAGCAGTTGCAAGTATTTGGCTGATTAATTTAATTATTCCGGCTATTTTAGGGTCCGTTTTCGTTTTAAAACTCAATTTCTTTGGTAGTCCTCGTAATTAGTATTCTTTCAATCTCTCTGGCCCTCGCCTATTTGGGCATGGTTTTATTTCTGCGTAGGGGATGGGCGGCTGTGGAAACGTTTAATCTGAAAAGTGCTCATTTTAAAACTACGGTCAGTATTCTGATCGCAGCCAGAAATGAGGAAGATAAAATTTTCAATACCATTAACGATATTCTGGCACAGGATTATCCTGCTGATTTAATGCAATTAATTGTAGTTGATGATCACTCGACCGACCAGACATCTGAAATCGTTCTTTCCTTTGCAGACAGGGGTGTAAAGCTGATTGTTTTGAATGAAAATGAACCGTTAAATTCATATAAAAAGAAGGCAATAACCGAGGCAATTAAGCTCTCTGATTCAGAACTCATCATTACAACCGATGCAGATTGCAGAATGTCATCGGCATGGCTTAAAACTATTATTGGATTCTATGAATCAGGTAATTACAAGATGATTTCCTCACCGGTAATCTATTTTGAAGAAAAAAGCAAATTTGAAGAAATGCAAACTCTCGACTTTCTTTTTCTGTCGGGTTTGGGAGCTGCAGGAATAGGGAATAAAATGCCTTCAACATGTAGCGGGGCTAACCTCGCTTATCAGAGGGAAGTGTTTTATGAGCTAAAAGGATTTCAGGGTATTGATGAGCTAGCTTCAGGTGATGATGAACTATTTCTTCATAAAGTTGCATCAGTTTATCCTGATGGCATTGGTTTTTGTAAATCCCGGGATGCGATAGTTTATACCCATGCAAAATCAAGCCTTAGTGAATTTATCCAGCAACGAAAACGCTGGGCATCAAAAAGCACCAAATATAAAAACAAGGTAATTGTTTTTATAGGTATATCGGTTTGGATATTTAATTTCATAATTATTTTGAGTGCAATTATGGGCTTTTTCAACTCTTTTTACTGGTATTTGTGTTTAGTAAGCATAGGCTTAAAGGCTCTTGCAGAAATATCATTACTCATTCCGGTATGCAGGTTTGCCAATAGAAGTAAATTACTATGGTATGTACCAATACTTACTGTGGTCCATATGTTCTACCTGATGTATATTGGGATTGCCGGAAACTCAGGTAAATACAATTGGAAGGGGCGGATGGTACGTTAGGTATGAGATGTGCAAATTTAAAATGAAGCATTCAAATCACTAAGCAACCAACAACGCAACACTTAGTCCGAAAATCCAATCCATGATTGTAAATTTGGATTTATTCCTTAATTTTAAAAGCATCTATTTCGAAAAATACAGTCTTGTTAAA
>JBAZCD010000229.1:0-5290 GCA_041671205.1 Pedobacter sp. | reverse complement strand
TATTGTGGGTATGGAAAATGTCACGATCAAATATGGTGATAAACTGATTCTTGATCAGGTAAACTGGCAGTTGAAGCGAGGCGAGCGCTGGATGCTTTTAGGGCATAATGGTGCCGGCAAGTCTACCCTTCTGAGTCTGATCAATGGAGATAATCCTCAGGCTTTTGCCAATAAGATCATTCTCTTCGACCAGCGTAAAGGAAGCGGTGAGAGCATCTGGGAGATCAAAAAGAAGATCGGATATGTATCGCCGGAATTGTTTCAGTATTTTCCTTCAGGAAATACCTGTATGCAGGTTATCGAATCTGGCTTTGATGATACATTGGGGCTTTTCCGTGCTTCGGGCCAAAGGCATGCTGAGATATGCATGCGCTGGATGAAGCTTCTTGAGATTGAAGAATATGCCGGAACCATGTTCCGCAATGTACCTGTGAGTGTTCAGCGGATTGTGATGCTCGCAAGGGCTATGGTTAAAAATCCGGTCTTGCTGATTTTGGATGAGCCCTGCCTCGGACTCGATTTTGCACAGCAGGAGCAATTCAAAAAGCTTATCGATGAGATCTGTTCAATGAGTAATATGAGTTTGATTTATGTCAGCCATTATCAGCATGAAAGGCCTTCCTGCGTTGAGCATACCCTGAAACTGGAGCAAGGAAGAGTGGTCTGATTGTCAGTTATCTGTTATCAGTTGTCGGTTATCAGTTGTCGGTTTGTGTATGTCTGAATAGCCTTGACCGATTTCAAATATAGCAGTCATTAGTGTCAATGCTATAATCTGCAAGATTATTTTACCACATTAATCATCACAATAAGTGTATAGTACTGAATGTTCAGGTATCCGATAAATTACTTGCCTGATTTAAGCATAGTATCCAAAAAATTTATAATTTAAGTTCAAATTAAAAGAACTGTAAAAATATAAATGGATTCTCACACTCCCCCAAATGAATTGGCTGCTGCAGAAAGTATTGCGCCGAAAAAAAAGAATAATATTCGTTTAGTAATTATAGCCTCTTCTGTAGGTACACTCATCGAATGGTATGATCTTTTGCTGGCTGTGATTATGGCTAATATACTATCCATGCAGTTGTTCCCTGCCGGGGGTAATAATTTCATTGAAACATTAGGAATAGTTGCTACAACCTATCTGATCAGACCTTTCGGGTCACTTTTGTTTGGAAATTTCGGGGATAAGATCGGTCGTAAATATACCTTCCTTGTTTCACTCTTATTGATGGGCGGAGCCACATTTTTAATCGGTTGTATTCCAACATTTGAACAGGCCGGATGGGTATCACCAATATTATTTCTGATACTCAGATTAATGCAGGGACTGGCAATCAGCGGCGAATATTCAGGAGCGGTTATTTACGTTGCTGAACATGCGCCTCAGAATAAGAGAGGTTTTTATACCGGATTCATACAAACAACATCTTCAATTGCTTTGATTCTGGGTCTGGTTGTTGTTTTTTCAACCAAAAGCATCATGAGTGAGGAAAGTTTCAACTCTTTCGGTTGGAGGATTCCTTTCCTGTTCAGTGCGATTTTGGTAATCGCCAGTTATTATATCCGTCGCAGGCTTCATGAAAGTCCGGTTTTTGCCCAGCTGAAAAGTGAAGGTAAGACGAGCAAGGCACCCGTAAAAGAAACATTCAAAACCAAAAAGAATATCGGCCTGATCCTGGGCGCTATCTTTGGAGGTAATGCTGCCCAAAGTGCCATCATGCAAACCAATCAGTTTATTACGCTGTTCTTTCTTCAGCGGACTGTTAAGCTGCCTGATACTACAGCTCTTCTGATCATGGCAACAGGAATTCTTCTTGCCGGGCCATTTTTCCAGATATTCGGGGCGCTGAGTGATAAAATAGGCCGTAAAAAAGTGATACTTCCGGGAATGATTCTGGGACTTATTATCATTCCGATTATGTTCTACTTATTCCTTGCATTGGGGAACCCGCAGCGTTTGGATACTATCCAGCATATCGATACACCTACCACCCTGATTTTTATTGGTCTGGTATTTATACTAACCATTTCCGGAACCATGGTTTATGGTCCGATGGGTGCTTTCCTGATGGAAATGTTCCCAACGAAGATCAGATACACCAGCATGGGCTTTGTGTACAATGTTGGTAACGGAGCGATTGGAGGATCAACACCGGTAATGACTGAACTCATTCGCGCAAGTGTAGTTATTGGATTCGCTGCCTCTCCGTTTGTTGGTCTGGCTTATCCGCTGGCTCTTATTCTTATCGGAATTGTTGTTAACATTTTCTTTGTGCCGGAGACGTATAAGAATGATCTTTCCGACTAACATCAAACCTATTAAACATATTTATGGAAAAGAAATTAAGCAGGCGTAAGATAATAAGCGGCTTTGGCCTGACCGGTCTTGGTTTGCTTGCGTCTAATGCGCAGGCAGGTCTTACACAGTCTGCGGCGCTGCTGAAGGAAGGCGAAAGCATACAATTTTACTCAAGTCTTACTGAATTAAAGTCAAGCAGTTCGCTTAAAGCCGGCAATGTGGTTCAAACCGGAGGATATTATCAATCTGGCGACGGTGGGCAGGGCACCTATCTGATCAGAACAGCTGCTGCTGATTTAAGTGCAGACGGAGGTAGTGTAATTACTTTGCAAAAGGGACTTATTGCAGAACTAATTAATATAAGTGTTGTTAATTATAAGCTTTTTGGTGCTGTTGGCGATAAGAAAAATGACGATGGGGTTCAGATTAAGGCAGCGCATAATTATGCTAATACCCGGCGTATTCCTGTAATTAACCTGAGTGGTGAATACTGGTTCAGGGAAACAACAGCAATTATAATCAAAACGAATGTTGACTGGGGGCAAAGTGTTTTCCATTTCGATGAGAAGTTTAATGGCAAGGAACCCCGGTTTAAGGTGTTAAGTGATGTTGCTCCTTATCCGATAGAGTTGAGTGAGTCAGCCCGGCGTTCTTTGATCAGTCAGCTGAAGCCGGGTGCCCAGGTAATTCCGGAACTTGCACCCTATAAAAATTGTTTAGTTATTGTTGCCGATTCCAATGATATGATTGGTCTAAGAAATCAGAGCACGGGGATCAGTAAGGGTTGGGCCAGAGAAGAGCTTTTCTATGTAGAGGAGCATGGGCGTATTGCTGGAGAAATGGCCTGGACTTTTAAAGATTATACCAGTCTGATGGCTTATCCGGCCAGTGACAGTTACCTTAATATTACAGGAGGTACTTTCTACTTGTCCGGAGATAATGAAGGGAACTATCTGGAGAACGGGATCCGCATTGAGCGCAGCCGTACTCTCTTGTCCAATCAGTGGGTTGGTCTGGAGCCCGGTAAGCAGGATGTGGCTAAAATTCAGCGCAGCGGCTTCTATTCCCTGAAAATGGTTTATGATGTGGTAGTAGAAAACATCAGGTTAATCCCATGGGAAAAGGACAGGCCGGGTGTACCAATGGTGCCCCAGGGAACATATGGAATCTCAGGCAACCGCTGGATGAACGTGACCTTCAGAAATATTACAGCAGAGGGTAGTCCGGTGCACTGGGGTGTGTTCGGTACCAATCTTACCAAGAATTTCCGCATTGAGAATTGTATGCTGAACCGTGTTGATGTGCATTTCCATTGCTGGAATCTGTATATCAAAGACAGTAAGGTAGGGCAGCGCGGACTAACACTGACCGGTGGAGGAGATCTTTTTGTTGAGAATACTTTGGTCAATACCAATGCATTCATCTCATTCAGGGCAGATTATGGGGCTAAATGGGATGGTGACATTCGCATAAAAAACTGCAGATTAGTGCCACGTACAGGTGCAACACAGGTTTCGGTATTGCAGTTTGTTACTGCAGATTTTGATTTTAAATATCCTATTGGTTACGGCCGTACACTCAGTGTGCAGGATATGGTGGTTGATTTTACCGGGCAGGAGCAAAGCAAGGCAGTTTGCTGGCTGATGAAGACTTCAGAATGGGTTAATAATGCCGATAAGGTAAAATTGTTCTTCCCTCAGCAAATGGATATCAGCAATGTCAGTGTCCGCGGGCGCAAGCAGGGGCTGCGTTTATTCCAGCTTTACGACTGCTCTAAATATTATATGCAGAAGGAAGGTTCTTATGATGGTGTAAGGATGGAAAGCAATTGTCGTATTCTGGTCCGTAATGTTGATCTTGAGAAATTGAATCCTGCTTCGCTTAGTGCCTCAAAAGATAATGTTCATTTCTATATCAATGATTCATCAGGCAGTAAACGCCCGGATGCATTGTACCCTGATATCAGATTTGAAGGCTGCCGGAATCTGGATATTTATGCCGGAAAAGGAACAGCAAATCGGCGCTTTGATAATTGCTCAATAAGCAGAATAGTAAAAGACGCATCGCCTTTTACAGGCCGAATAGGATTCTGCAATACTGACTTTGTTCCGGAAATAGACGAAACGGCTAAACGTATTTATGATCTGGATGCAGAGCTGGGGGTTAGTTTCAGCGATTGCACCGTTTATATGCCTGAGAAAGCCGGCCAAAAAATGCCTGAGTGGCTGAACAAAATTGGTTTTATTCAGATCAATAAGCAGGTTCGTTTCAATCATTCGAATACCCGCCTGGGCAATGATATTATTCAGTATTGCAGGAGTAAATCGATAAAAATCAATCCGGAATTTGTTGGGATGCTGAAAGGACATCATGAACTGGAGCCGGAGAATATCTGAAAAGCAGGATGGCAGATAACAGCTTTTCCGGAAGGAGTCTTATCTTAAAAAAATGCACTGCCCTGATTTTGCCTTCCGGACTTTCGGCGGAGGAAGAAACGTTTCACCTCCTGCTACCAAAGTTCTGGAGCATTATCATATGCCTCGTTATCTGATGCGGAATATGCTTGCTTTGCAGCGAATAATGAAGAGAAAGGGAAATTTATCCGGATTGATTGTGTAGATCATCCGGATCTATATCTTCTAATCCGGAAATTGTGTTTTATCAATTCCCGGAATCAACCGGATTGCGTTTTTGTAATAGATTTTCTTCAAGACATTATCGCTAAGACCTATTCCGTACATTTTCCAGTAAGCATGATACTTTTTATGGTATGGAAAATATTCATCTTCTGTTTCCAGCACCCTGAAGTAAGTGCTGTATTCTGAAGGTACCCAGCTATCTTTTCCAAACAGAATCCGGTCCTGATATTTTTCGAAAAATAGTTTCGCTCTTCTTGGCTGCCTTCCCAGCTCAGCTATAATGGCTCCGAATTCAACATTCATATTCGGATAGGTGTCGAGTAGTTTTCCCAGCTGATCCAGATTA
>JBAZCD010000228.1:0-5297 GCA_041671205.1 Pedobacter sp. | reverse complement strand
TTATTATCACCGCATTACAGGCTGTAGGATATGTTCGTTCACAGATCAGTCCTGATGCCCGTTTACTTGCAGAACCATTATTCACCATATCTTCTATGTGTATATTAACTGCAGGAACAATGTTCGTGATGTGGTTGGGTGAGAAGATCACGGATAAAGGTATTGGAAATGGTATTTCACTGATCATTATGGTGGGTATCATTGCACAGCTTCCATTCGGTATCATCTCTGAATTTACTTCCCGTATGGGAGCTCAGGGAGGATTGATCTCCTTCATCGTGGAACTTGCTGCCCTTTTCCTTGTCGTGATGTTTACCATCCTTATTGTTCAGGGTGTGAGAAAGATCCCTGTACAGTACGCAAAGAAGATCGTAGGTGCCAAGCAATATGGCGGCGTTCGTCAGTATATTCCTTTGAAGGTTAATGCTGCCGGTGTAATGCCGATCATTTTCGCTCAGGCGATTATGTTTATACCTACAACAATAGGCTCATTTTTCCCATCTGTTCAATCATCATTCCTGGCATCGTTCAGTGATTATACGTCTCTGACCTATAATCTGACCTTTGCTTTCATGATCATTGCCTTTACCTTCTTCTACACAGCCATTACCGTTAATCCGGTACAGATGTCTGATGATATGAAAAAGAACGGAGGATTCGTTCCTGGTGTTAAACCAGGAAAGACTACAGGTGAATATATTGACGCTGTGATTTCTAAGATTACCCTGCCCGGATCTGTATTTCTCGCTATCATTGCAATTATGCCTTCTATAGCAATTATACTGGGTGTTAACAGTCAGTTCGCACATTTCTACGGCGGTACTTCATTGTTGATTCTTGTAGGTGTTGTTCTGGATACATTACAGCAGGTTGAAAGTCATTTATTAATGCGTCATTACGATGGATTGATGAAGACCGGCAGAATTAAAGGTCGTACTCCTGTTCAGGCAGGCGGTCCGGTAATGTAAGGTACATGTCTAAAATTCAATACAAATCTTCCGAAGAGATTGAAAAGATCAGAGAAAGTGCTCTGCTGGTATCAAAAAGTCTTGCTGAAGTAGCAAAGATCATCGGGGAAGGTGTAAAGACCATTCAACTAAACAAATTAGCGGAAGAATTTATTCGCGACCATGGCGGTGTACCGGCATTCCTGAATTATAACGGATTTCCATATTCATTATGTATTTCATTGAACGATCAGGTTGTTCACGGATTTCCCGGAGAATATGCGATCAGAGACGGGGATATTGTTTCGGTTGACTGCGGTGTAGTACTGAATGATTTTGTTGGCGATTCGGCTTATACTTTTCCGATTGGAAACGTGGATCCGGAAACTCTGCGATTACTGGAAGTAACCAAAGAATGTTTGAACCTTGCCATTGATAAGGCAGTGGTTGGGATGAGGATAGGTGATGTGGGGTATGCTGTTCAGGAGCATGCTGAAAAGAATGGTTTTGGTGTGGTGAAGGAACTGGTTGGCCACGGAGTTGGATTTAAACTCCACGAAAAGCCTGAAGTTCCTAACTATGGCAAACGCGGATCAGGAATAAAACTGGAAGAGGGAATGGTGATCGCAATAGAGCCGATGATCAATGGCGGAAGGGCAGGAGTGAAATTCTGGGACGATGGATGGACGGTAAGTACGGTTGATCAAAAGCCATCTGCTCATTATGAACATACGGTAGCCATTAAAAAGGGTAAAGCAGACGTTCTTTCAACATTTCAATACATTGAGGAAGTTTTGAAACAAAAAGATTAAATATTAAAATTTTTTATTTAATTTTGCATCCCTGTTCCGATTGGCTGAAGCGATAAATATGTGCTTGTAAATCAGTTATTTTTAACGAATTACAAAAAACAGTTTAAAACAAGCCAGGCAGGAATTAATAAAGACAGGAAAAACTTAAATAATATATGGCCAAACAGGCTTCAATTGAACAGGACGGAATAATCAGAGAAGCATTGTCTAATGCAATGTTTCGGGTCGAGTTGGAAAACGGGCATGAGATTATTGCGCATATTTCAGGTAAGATGAGGATGCACTACATCAAGATCCTGCCGGGAGATAAAGTGAAGCTGGAGATGTCGCCATATGATTTAAGTAAAGGAAGAATAACATACAGATACAAATAGTACAAATAGAGAAAAGATGAAAGTTAGAGCATCCATCAAAAAACGTAGCGCTGATTGTAAGGTGATCCGTCGTAAGGGAGTACTTTATGTGATTAACAAGAAGAACCCTAAATTCAAACAACGTCAGGGATAAAATTAATAGTTATACGTTATACGTTATACGTCTGGGCGATTAGCACGGCGTTTAGATACGTAAAACGTAGAACGTAGAACCTACAACTTCATAAAATATGGCAAGGATAGCAGGTATTGATTTACCAAGAAACAAAAGAGGAGAGATCGGACTAACTTACATTTTCGGTATCGGAAAGGCAACCGCACAAAGGATCCTTAAAGATGCTGGAATTGATGTAAACATCAAAGTACAGGACTGGACCGATGATCAGTTAGCAGCAATACGTGGTTTTATCAATGATGAGATCAAAGTTGAAGGTGCATTACGTTCTGAAGTGCAATTAAACATCAAGCGTTTAATGGATATCGGTTGTTACCGTGGATTACGTCACCGTAAAGGCTTGCCTGTACGCGGACAACGTACCAAGAACAACTCACGTACCCGTAAAGGAAAACGCAAGACTGTTGCAAACAAGAAAAAAGCAACTAAATAAGATATGAGATATAAGATTTGAGATATGAGAGTATTTCGAATCCTGATCTCGATTAATTAACAAATTAAGCGGATATGAAGTTTCGGATCCAAATGGGTCATACTTCATGATTAAAACAAGAAATAGATATGAGTAAAGAGAATGTATCTCACATCTCAAGTCTCACATCTCAAATCTCTAAAAATGGCAAAAACTAAAAAAGTTACCAAAAAACGTGTTGTAATTGTAGAGCCAATCGGCGAAGCACACGTCAATGCAACATTCAATAATATCATTATCACTCTGACAAATCTTCAGGGCCAAACCATCAGCTGGTCATCAGCCGGTAAAATGGGCTTTAAAGGTTCTAAGAAAAATACTCCGTATGCTGCCGGACAGGCTGCAAGTGACTGTGCTAAAGTGGCACATGATCTTGGTCTTCGTAAGGTTCAGGTATATGTTAAAGGACCGGGTTCAGGCCGTGAGTCCGCCATCCGTACTTTGCAGACAGCAGGTATTGAAGTAACTACTATACAGGATATTACTCCGCTTCCGCACAATGGTTGCCGTCCTCCAAAAAGAAGAAGAGTTTAACAAGTAATTAATTAAATTTTTTAAAGCTAAGATTCTGCAGCTACAGGCTGCATGATACTTTAAAAACACATAAACATGGCCAGATATACCGGACCAAAGTCCAAAATCGCCCGTAGATTCAGAGAACCAATTTTTGGTCCTGATAAGGCATTAGAAAGAAAAAATTATCCTCCGGGAATGCACGGTACCTCAAGAAAAAGAGGTAAGCAATCAGAATTTGCTGTGCAGTTAATGGAAAAACAAAAGGTTAAATATACTTATGGTGTATTAGAACGCTATTTTGAAAATCTTTTCCACAAAGCTTCTGCTAAAGAAGGAATTACCGGAGAAAACTTACTGAAATTTCTTGAAGCCCGTTTAGATAATACAGTTTATCGTTTAGGAATTGCTCCAACCCGCTCTGCTGCACGTCAGCTGGTAGGTCACAAGCATATCACTGTAAATGGTGAGATTGTGAACATCGCTTCATACTCTTTACGTGCCGGTGATGTGATCGCTGTACGTGAACGTTCTAAAACACTGGAAGCGATTTCGCATGCAGTGGCAGCCAGAACATTGAACAAATTCAGCTGGTTAGATTGGGATGCAAATGCCTTAACAGGTAAATTCCTTAACTATCCGAGTCGTGATGAGATTCCTGAGAACATTAAGGAAAATCTGATCGTCGAATTGTACTCTAAGTAATATATTGGAACCTGCTCTTTAAGAACAGGTTCTGTATTACCCGCCCGAACGGGTTCATCCCGGGCGAGCGTTTAACATTAACATTCATTAGCAAAATATTAAATGGCAATTTTAGCATTTCAGAAACCTGATAAAGTTATCATGCAGAAATCTACGGATTTCGACGGAACATTCGAGTTCAGACCTTTAGAGCCTGGTTTCGGTGTTACCATTGGTAATGCTTTACGCAGAATACTTTTATCTTCCCTGGAAGGTTTTGCAATAACTTCAGTTCGTTTTTCGGGAGTATCCCACGAATTCTCAACCATTAAAGGTGTTGTGGAAGACGTAACAGAAATCATCCTGAACTTAAAGCAGGTGCGTTTCAGTAAGACTGGCGAATCTGGTGATAGCGAAAAGATTTTTGTAATCATCAATGGTCAGGATCAGTTTAAAGCTGGAGATATCACGAAGTTCTCTAATAACTTTGAGGTTCTTAATTCTGATCTTGTTATCTGTAATATGGAATCTTCAGTTACTCTGGAAATCGAATTAACAGTGAACAAGGGAAGAGGTTATGTTGCTGCAGAAGAAAATAAGAATGCAGATGCTGTTTTAGGTGTCATTGCAATCGACTCGATCTATACCCCGATAAAAAATGTGAAGTATTCTATTGAAAACTTCCGTGTAGAGCAGAAGACCGATTATGAGAAATTAGTTCTTGATATCACTACAGACGGGTCAATTCATCCGGAAGAAGCATTGAAAGAAGCTGCTAAAATTTTGATTCATCACTTCATGTTATTCTCTGATGAGAACATCATGCTTGAATCTCAGGCTAAAGAAGAAACCAAAGAAGTTGACGAGGAGATCCTGCACATGCGTAAGATCCTTAAAATGGAACTGGTTGACTTAGATCTTTCTGTTCGTGCGCTGAACTGCTTAAAAGCAGCAGATATCCGTTCATTGGCTGACCTGGTTTCTTATGATGTGGCAGACATGCTTAAGTTCAGAAACTTTGGTAAGAAATCATTGACAGAGATACAGGACCTGGTTAAATCTAAAGGATTATCCTTTGGTATGAACCTTTCCAAATTTAAATTAGAAGAAGAATAATAATAAGCGAAATGCATAATTCCCGATCCCGAAAGGTCGATCGACGGTATGCACGTGCAAAATCCAACAAAAAATGAGACACGGTAAAAAAGTAAACCATTTAAGTCGTACAGACAGTCACCGCAGAGCGATGCTGGCTAATATGGCTTCTTCGCTTATCCTGCACAAGCGTATTACAACTACATTGGCCAAAGCAAAAGCTTT
>JBAZCD010000227.1:0-5306 GCA_041671205.1 Pedobacter sp. | reverse complement strand
ATCTGCCATACCCTGAAGAGAGGTGCTGAGACCCGATGGCTGCCGGTTATTATGATGTCCTCCTGTGCTCGAGTGGGTTTCTCCTGAGACCTGCGATGCGTTTTTTACGTAACCGTTCGATTTTTTCTGGTCTGTGATTTTTCCTTCCAGAAAATAAACAAGCTTTTAATGTGTATGATCCTGCCGTCTGATAAATATCTATGTCGAGCCCCCACGTGTCTTACATGATCCGGAGAGACCGGGGTTTAAGTTTTATTTTTCTGAAGGAATAGGGAATAATCTCATGTTAACCTGGCAGTTAACATGGTGGATTTAAAAGGCTTTCAAATCTCTTCTCAAAGCTTGCCTACTATTTATATGGATTGCGCGTTTGTTAACAATATGTTGTTTATTTTTTTATACATATAAAAAAAATATCTTTACAAACAGACTATCTAAAATCGACTATGAGTTTTCCTGAACAGTGTAATAAAATATCGGAAGATTTCGAATCGTTACCTCTGAACAAGGGTTGTGAACAATTATTTAAAGCCTATTATTCAAGACTTTGCTACTTTTCCTTTCAATTGATAAGAGATAAAGTAATTGCTGAGGATATTGTTCAGGAGGCATTTTTTAAATATTGGAACCATAGGGATGAACTGGCTTTGCATAATGCTGATGCAGTTAAAAATTTCCTTTACAGTACAGTTCGCAATGCAAGTCTGAATATGATCAGGCACGAAAAAGTAGTGTCCGGTTATTTGGAACTTCAGGATTCGGAACCAATAGAAGATTTTAATATTATTCACTCCATAATCCGCTCTGAAGTTTTAGCTGAATTACATATGGCACTTGAAACATTGCCGGAAAGGTGCCAGCGAATTTCTAAAATGGGTTATTTAGCAGGAATGAAAAACAGTGAAATAGCCGAAAAGTTGGGTGTATCTGTCAATACCGTTAAAACACAAAAAAAACGCGGATTACAATTGTTACGGCTTGTACTAAAACCAGAAGTGTATACCCTTTTCCTATTCTTATTGAAGCAGCAGAAATTATAAATAGTAGATACTCCATTTAGTTCTCAGGAATACATTATTCTAATCTTTTTTGATTTCCATGTACTTTCCCTTCGTGTATGTACATTTAATGGCGTCTTATTTATAAAGTATAAACTCTGTTCTCCGGAAGATTTTCAGACAAACTGCCCCTTTCAACCACTTGAGTTAAAAATAATTTAAATAAAACTTTACTTCGGCTTCACCCATTTAGTCTGGTCAGGTGTCTTTACTAAACATGGCCGGGAACAATCAATATCAACGGGTTTTTGAAAATGCAGAACTGATAATCAAGCATCTCAAGGGGGAGCTTAATCAGCAGGAGCAGGAATTGCTGACTAAATGGTTGTCTGAGGATGAAAGAAATATCAGTTTTCTGGAAAGTTTAAGAGATGATGAAGCTTTTAGAAACGATTCTCAGTTTTTTTCATCGCTTGATGTAAATTCTGCCTGGCAAAAAGTATCAAAACAGACTCATCAAAAGCAAGACACTAAATTTTGGGAGAAGGCTATTAAATGGAAGCAGGTAGCCATTGTCATATTTTTCTTAACTGCGGGGTTATTATTTTATACCGAGTTCAATAAAGAAAAAGAACCTGCGGTTGCTCTGAAGGTCAATCGTTACAGTAAAGATGATGTTTTACCCGGCGGGGATAAAGCCAGGCTTGAATTGGCAGATGGCTCTGTAGTGATTTTGGAAAAAGCACATAATGGGAGTTTGCAGGAACAGGGCGGGGTAAAGATCGTTAAACAAGACGGTAGATTAGTTTACAATGCTGCTCAGGGGAATCCCACTGATAAAATCTCATACAATAAAATTTCCACACCCAAGGGTGGTCAATATCATGTTATTCTTCCGGATGGAAGTAAAGTATGGTTAAATGCTGAATCTACTCTTCGCTTTCCTACTATGTTCACTGGTAATGAACGTCAGGTTGAATTAACCGGTGAGGCCTACTTTGAAGTTGCAAAGTTGGAAGCTCCTTATTCTTCGGCAGAAACGGGAAAAATGATGCCATTTAAAGTGCAAACTAATGGTGTAAACATAGAAGTGCTTGGTACTCACTTTAATGTGATGGCTTATTCCAATGAAAAATCAGTAAACACCACCCTTTTGGAAGGCTCAGTTCGGGTTTCTCATCTTACTAGCAACAATTCGCAACTCTTAAAACCTGGTCAGCAAGCGAAAGTTAACGGAGGTATTAAAATAGTAAATGTGGATACTGAAGAAGTTGTTGCCTGGAAAAATGGCTTTTTCCACTTCAATGGTGCAGGTATACAAACTGTAATGGGACAAATTGAGCGTTGGTATGACGTAGAAGTTGATTATGAAGGTGAAATTACTTCAAAACATTTTACCGGAATTATTTCCAGAAGCATCAATGCGTCAAAAGTGCTCGATATGTTAGAGTTAACCGGAGGTGTGAAGTTTGAAATAAAGGGTAAAAAGATCAGTGTTAAAAGCAGGTAGTAATAGCTCTGAGGCACTCTGAAAATATTTAATAATAATGTAAAACTGATATCAAAATATAATTTGTTGAAATGCCTTAATAAAAAACCGAAAACGGTGGAGCGTTTTCGGTTATAATAATAAGGCGTAATATAAAGCTGCAACCTAATAATTGAACCTAATAATTAAACCTTAATGCTGTAAAAGTATGAATCTAATTTTCCCTAACAAAGTAATACCTGGCTTGATAAATAGCCTTAGGTGTTTCAACTCTTTTTCTACTAAAATTATGAAATTAACAATACTTCTGTTAACGTTCGGCTGCTTGCAGGTCAGTGCTGCAGCTTTTTCACAACGGGTTACGCTATCTTACCGTAATGTTCCGTTGGAAAAAATCTTTAAAGAAGTCAGAAAGCAAACCGGATACCTCTTTTTGTATAATAATGAATTGTTGCAGGACGCTGGAAAAGTGAGTATTCAAGTTACTGACGTTCCTTTAGAAAAAGCACTAAAAATATGTTTTGAAGGCCAGGCGGTAACCTACACGTTGCTAGAAAAAACTATTATAGTAAAACCAGCTGAAAAAATAGAAATCAAAGCTGTTGTGCTTGCAGATGGTAAAATTAAAGGGAAAGTGGTTGATAACAAAGGGGTAACATTACCCGGTGTGACCATTAAACTTGAGGGAGCCGCAACGCAAACCCAAGCTTCAGATCCTAATGGTAACTATAGCTTTTCCAATTTGCCATCCGGCACTTATACTATAAGTTATACTTATTTAGGATTTGCCAGAGCTACCAAACAATTAACATTAACTGATGGGCAGGAAGCTGTTATAGATATTGTTCTGATTGAAGACACCAGTAACTTAGACGAGGTTGTAGTAATAGGTTATGGAACTCAGAAAAAGAGTGATGTAACAGGATCGGCCGTTAGGATATCGATGGAAGATAAGGAACTTCAGTCAAATACGAATCTTTTGCAGGCACTGTCAGGAGCTTCAGCCGGAATAAATATTCAGGGAGCTAGTTTAGCAGGTGGTGAACCAAGCATTTCTGTAAGGGGACAAACCTCGCTTTCTGCAAACGACAAGCCTCTGGTTGTGCTTGATGGTATTATTTACAATGGCTCAATTTCTGATCTTAATATCAGTGACGTTGAGTCTATAGATATTCTAAAAGATGCCAGTTCTGCTGCAGTTTACGGATCAAGATCTGCTAATGGTGTAATGCTTATTACTACTAAAAAAGGTAAATCAGCTAAACCTGTTGTTGCATTTAACATGTATAGTGGCTTTCAGGATATGACAAATAATCCAATGAAAGTGATGAATGCAGATCAGTATGCCATAAGATTGGTAGATTATTATTACCAGCAGGATTTGTATAACTGGTACAAGTCGAAACCAACAAGTTCAACCGGAAAACCTGTCAGACCTAATGTTAATGATCGTAATATCGTTGCCGCCAGACTGAGAACACAGGAGGAGAAGGATAATTATCTTGCCGGAAATCAAATTGATTGGGTTGACCAGGTATTACAAAGCGCTCCAATTCAAAACTATAACTTAAGTGTGTCGGGGAAAACCGAAAGAAATAATTATTTCGTTTCGGGATCATATACAGGTGAAGATGGAATTCTTAAGAATGATAATTTCAAAAGACTTACGCTGCGTTCCAATATCGAAAGTAAGGTTACCGACTGGTTTACTTTAGGGCTGAATACAGCTTATTCATATCGCGACTTTTCCGGGTTAGAGGCAAGTCTTGGAGATGCCAGATCAGCTAGTCCCTTAGCTAATAATAAGATAGGTTTACCGAACTATGATATGTTCCTGACCGGGGAATTATATATGCCCTATCCTTTGAATAATTTATACGTTAACAATAGTGATATCAGAAACAATCTGTTCCTTGTAGGAAGTGCCAAGGTAACCGTACCATGGGTTAAAGGATTGGGTTACGAATTAAATTATTCGAATACTTACTCTAATCGTAATAACAATACTTTTTTCCCGGTAACAACGCCAAATGGTTCTACAAATCAGGGCCAGGCTATAAAGAACCCTTCGCAGGATAGAAGCTGGATTATTAACAACATTGTCTCTTATGCAAGAACATTTAACGATCATCAGGTAAATGCTACTCTGCTTTACAGTCGTGAAAAGAATTCTTCAGAAAGCTCTGTTCTGAATTCACAGGGATTTGCTAATCCTGTTTTAGGATATAACAACATGAGCCTTGGTACTATTGCAACTGTTAGATCAAATGCATCTGAGTCTAATGGACTTTCTTATATGGCTCGTGCCAACTATTCTTTTAAAAATCGCTACTTATTAACAGCAACAATCAGAAAAGATGGATTCTCTGGTTTCGGTGCAAATACGAAATTTGCAACCTTCCCTTCAATTTCTGTAGGTTGGGTAGCTTCAGATGAGCCATTCCTTCAAAATATGAATGGGGTGTATTTAAAGATGAGGGCATCCTACGGACAAAACGGTAACCAGGGAATTGGAAGTTATTCAAGTTTCTCCAGGATGGCTACTAGTGCATATGTTTTTGGAGCGGCTTCAACAGTTTCTATTTATCCAAATACATTAGGGAATGATGATCTGGGTTGGGAAAAGACATCATCCTTAAATATCGGACTGGACTATGGATTCTTAAAGAGAAGAATTTCGGGATCGATTGATATTTATCAAGCTCAAACCACAGATGTGTTGGTTAGCAGAGCAATCCCTCCAACAACCGGATACCCAAGTGTCTGGACGAATATTGGAGCAATTGATAATAAAGGTATTGAATTAGGATTGACAACTA
>JBAZCD010000226.1:0-5320 GCA_041671205.1 Pedobacter sp. | reverse complement strand
ACAAATCTTGAGATGGAAACAGCCGGAATCTATGCCCTTTCCAGAGTATTGGGACACAAAGCTTTGTCAGTTAATGAAATACTGCAAAGCAGGGTGAAATTTGAATTTGCACCTGATCCTGAAAAAATAATAAATAAAGCTATTCAGCTCGTTTTGAGCAGATTATAAAGTCTTTATCAATTCGTGAAATCTGGATAAGGCCAGAAGTTTTTCATTATCCAGATTGAAATCGATCTTCTTCATCAGATAATCGTCCAGATCGAAATTGTCTATTTTTTCAAGGCCCGCAATAACATCCCTGCGATGTTCCAGTCCATACTTTAAGGCCGCATTAAATGTAAGTTTAAAGTCTTCAGGAATGGGTTTATTTGAGGCCCAGACAGCAAAAACAAAGGGTAAACCGGTATATTCATACCATTCGGCAGCCAGGTCGTATTGATATGGATAATGATTCCTGTTTCCAAAAGTACGGTCACCGATCTGAACAAAGGAGTCAGCAGCTCCGGTATTAACCAGTTCAGGGCTGATTTTCCAATGGTGTTTCAGTAAGACTCTTGACAGGTTATTTGAAGTGCGTGATTGGGAATCCAGCTGCAGGGTTTTAATTTCCTGTATAGGTTTATGGCTGAATATGAATACTGAATCTACACTGCCTTTCGCACCTATACAGTAATTTGAAATGATCTGATAATCTTTGATTTGGAGTAGAGCTGCTACAGGAACTAAACCTATATCTACTTGATTTTCAACTAGTTTATTGGCACATACTGAAGGAATATCTAAGCTTAGATCTATTTGATCCAATATTCCGGAATGCATAATTCCGTAAACAAATGGCTTTGAGTTTGTATAGCAAACAGCAGATACTTTTATTTTATTCAAAACTGATCGAGTGGGTAGTTTAAATGGTTTGTATTATTAAAATCAAAAATATGAAATTTCTTTCCATCATATCTAACTTTATACAGTGTGGTATTGGAATGAGGAAAATTATCCATTTCTGCAAGCGGTTGTTTTGTTAAGAGGCAAAGAAATAACCTTAAAGCACGTCCATGCATACAGATCAGAATATTCTGATCATTATTTTCTTCTATCAGGTGCTCCAGAACTATTAATTGCCTTTCTTTAACATCCATCGGGCTTTCGCCTTTCTCAAATTTATGATGAAGTTCTCCTGCCCTCCATTGATGCACGAGTTTACTAAAATGGGCGGTTAACTCTTCCGTATTTTCCTGTCCTTCATGAATACCCCAGCCTAACTCGTCCAGCCCCGGATATTGTGTCCATGGTATGTTATTATCTATAAATTTTTGTACAGTTTGATGCGTTCGCTTTAAAGTGGAGGTATATATTTTATCAAAAGGAATGTGTTTATATGACTGGTAAAAGGCCTCAGCCTGCTTCCTGCCCTTTTCATTCAAATCGGTATCCATTCCACGACCCTGGACAATGCCCAGTTTGTTCAGTTCTGTTTCACCGTGACGAATAATGTATATTGTTTTCTTCAATTCAGAACGGGTAATTTATAAAATTTTGGCTTTTCTTCTTCAGGAAACTGGTAATCTTTATAATCAGTGACCACATTATACAAGGTATCCCGTTCGACCGGATGCCGGTCAATTTGTTTAATCAGTTCGACTAATTCGCGGGTACTCATCGCAGGGTTTTGTTCCTCTGCCCCTGCCATTGAGTAGATCTTTGTAGTATCATCCAGTGTGCCATCTATATCATCTACACCGAAGTTTAACGATAACTGAGCCGTACTACGGCTGATCATGGCCCAATAAGCCTTTATGTGATCAAAATTATCAAGGTAGATACGTGAAATTGCATAATTTTTAAGATCTTCAATAACCGAAACTTCAGGAACATGAGACATCTGATTATCCTGGTTTCGGAATTTTAAAGGAATGAAGGTCTGAAAGCCCCCTGTTCTATCCTGTAATGAGCGTAGCTGCTCCAGGTGATCTACCCGATGTTTATATTCCTCAATATGCCCGTAAAGCATGGTGGCGTTGGAACGCATCCCCAATTTATGCCATTCTTCATGGATCTGCAACCACTGACCACCGGTACATTTATCCTTAGCAATCTGTTCTCTGATCTCCGGATGAAATATTTCGGCACCGCCACCAGGGATTGAATCCAAACCGGCCTCCTTCATTAGTTTCATTCCCGTAGCATAGTCGATCTTTGCTTTTTTAAAAATATAATGATATTCAACAGGGGTTAATGCTTTAACATGAAGTCCGGGACGATGTTTATGTATCGCGGAAAAGAGTTCTGAATAAAATTTAAGATCGTACTGGGGTAAAACACCACCAACCAGGTGAACTTCAGTCACAGGCTCAGAGTCGTATTTTTTGACGATATCCAGCATCTCCTCCATTGTATACTCCCAGCCCTGAGACCTTTCTTTGATCAGTACAGAATATGAGCAGAACTTACAGTCGTAAACACATAAATTCGTTGGTTCTATATGAAAATTACGGTTGAAATAGGTTTTATCACCATGACGCTTTTCACGGATATAATTAGCTAAAACACCTAAATACCCTAATTCTGCCTTCTCGTATAGTAAAACACCCTCATCGAAGGAAATACGTTGATTTAATTTAACTTTTTCTGCGATTGAATGGAATTCTGCAGAAAGGTCCTTGTCTTGTAAGAGCAGGTCTAAGTTTGGTTCGGCGTTCATTATATTCTTTGTGCAAAAATACGATATTGTTGAGATTCATTATCATTCGCTTGTAAAAGCATTTGAAATAAATAACAAATTAATAAGGCTTGTATAAAACTTACATCCTATTGTCATTTAATATGAAAATAGGAGACCAATTTTTATACTTTATTTATCTTCACAAAGTATTCCGGAATTAAATTTATTATGAAAATAGAAACCATCGCCATCCATGCAGGCAATAGTGCTGATGAACACACCAAAGCGGCTATTCAGCCAATAACCTTATCCTCAACTTTCGAGCGTGGTGAAGATGGCGGATATCCGGGAGGATTTATCTATTCAAGAATAGATAATCCAAACAGAAGATCACTCGAAAATGTGGTGGCCCAACTTGAAGGTGCTGAAGACGCCGCTGCTTTTTCCTCTGGCAATGCTGCAGGAGGTGCAGTTTTTCAGGCCTTAGGTCCGGGATCTCATATTATTGCCCCTGATGACATGTATCATGGACTCAGAAACCAGTTACTGCAGGTCTTTGAAGGAATAATTGATGTTGATTTTGTTGACCTGACCAACAGTGAAGCAATTAAGAAAGCAATTAAGTCCAATACGCGTCTCATATGGGTAGAAACCCCTTCAAATCCCCTCTTAAAGATCTGTGATCTCAAAGCCATTACAGATCTGGCTAAATTGCATGATATCAGGGTAGCCTGTGATAATACCTTCAGTACGCCCATGTTCCAGAGACCACTGGAATTAGGATGTGATCTGGTAATGCACTCAACAACAAAATACTTAGGTGGACACAGCGATGTTATTGGAGGAGTTTTGGCAAGCAGAAAAGACGATGCTCTCTGGAAGAAAATTAAGAATGTACAAGTATTGTCTGGTGCCGTTCCAGCTCCTTTTGATTGCTACATGACCGTAAGGGGTATCAAAACATTACCCTACAGGATGCGAGGGCATGCCCATAATGCAGGCTTAATTGCTGAATTTTTAGCTTCGCATAAGCAGGTTGAGAAGGTCTACTATCCGGGTTTAAAAGATCATCCGGGTCATGAAATTGCAAAAAGGCAAATGAGTGCTTTTGGCGGAATGCTTTCATTTCTGGTCAAGGGTGGTGCTGATGAAGCCCGAAAAGTGGTTAATGCAGTTAAAATTTTCACTCAGGCTACCAGTCTTGGTGGTGTGGAAAGTCTGATTGAACATCGTGCTTCCGTTGAAGGACCGGATACCAAAACACCTCAAAATCTGATTCGTGTTTCTATCGGGCTTGAGAATGTGGAAGACCTGATTTATGATTTAAACAAGGCTTTAGGGTAAAAAATAAAATTAATTAGCTGAAATACAGCTGATTGCATAATCAATACAAATTTAATTTGGTTTCAATACAGACATACTCCTATATTTGAAATAATATTTGGTAGCAATACCAATCTGTCTTCAATAAAGTTGTTTTATTGATTTATACAGAAGTGGCGAGAGATCAGGCTCTATGACCCACTGACAACCCCCCGATCGGTTTCGGGGAAGGTGCCAATTCCTGTCCCGAAAGGGAAACTATAAATTTATATTGATAATGAAAAAAGAACAATCTACAGTTTCTGTATTTCCGAAGGCGGAACTTACACTACCATCCCAGGCCCTTTCTCAGTCAGCATCAGCAAAATATTGTTGTATGTGCATGTCTGTTTATTATTGTTGTTAAGTTCAATATCAGAGGTTAATTGCCTTTCCTTTATTGCAAACAACAATTTCATTCATGAGTGATCTCATTTCCGTCAGCCGTTTAATTAAACTAATCATTAATCATAAAATTTAATAATTATGTCAGTACAAAATTTAAAATTTGAAACTCTTCAAATACATGCAGGGCAGGAAGTTGACCCTACAACCGGATCGCGTGCCGTTCCTATTTATCAGACCACTTCTTATGTATTCAATAGCTCCGAGCATGGTGCAAACCTGTTTGCACTGAAAGAATTCGGTAATATCTACACACGTTTGATGAATCCGACCACAGATGTATTTGAGAAACGCGTAGCTGCTCTTGAAGGTGGTGTTGCAGCTCTGGCAGTTTCTTCCGGACAAGCGGCTCAGTTCATTGCTCTGAATAATATCCTGCAGGCAGGTGATAATTTCGTAAGCTCTTCATTCTTATATGGTGGTTCTTATAATCAGTTTAAAGTTGCCTTTAAACGTCTGGGAATTGAAGCACGATTTGCAAACGGTGACGATGCGCAAAGCATTGATTCTTTAATAAATGATAAAACCAAGGCTATTTATGTTGAAACCATCGGGAATCCAAGTTTCAGTATTCCTGATTTTGAGAAAATAGCTGAAGTTGCCAAAAAGTATGATCTGCCACTAATTGTAGACAATACTTTTGGTGCAGCGGGCTATCTTTTCCGTCCACTGGAGCATGGAGCCAATGTGGTGGTCCAATCGGCTACCAAATGGATCGGCGGACACGGAACCAGCATCGGTGGAGTAATTGTTGATGGCGGGAAGTACAACTGGGGCAATGGTAAGTTTCCTCAGTTTACAGAGCCTTCTGAAGGATATAATGGTTTTTTATTCAATAGTGTATTTGGAATTGGCGGCCCGATTGGAAACATTCAGTTTATTATTCGTGCACGT
>JBAZCD010000225.1:0-5337 GCA_041671205.1 Pedobacter sp. | reverse complement strand
TGAGTTAATTCAACTGTTGCTAAAACGTCAGGCTGAGTTAAATTCTTTACTTGAAATTACTCAGGCTATTAACATTAATAGTGCTTCCTCGGTATTGTTTGAGATGCTCGAGGTGATTCTTAATGTCCATTTAAAGATCGGGGAGATACGTCTTCTTATCCGGGAGAGGGAACATTTTTACTGTGCTACACGTTTTGGTGGTGAATTTGAAAATGCAAAGACCTTGCAGCAAACCTGTCAGGCACTTAATGATCTCAAAAGTATTACTTCCCTTAAATCCAATCCTGATCCGCTGCTGAGTAAATACGAATATTTCGTTCCGGTATTTCATAATGAGGAACTTCTTGCTTTTGTACTGATAGGAGGTTTCGATACCAGTCAGAGTTTTTTAAGCAGTGACCTTAATTTTATTCAGACATTGATCAATGTGATCGTGGTTGCTCTGGAGAACAAGAAGCTTATGAAAGAAAGGGTAGGCCGGGAACGTTTACAACGTGATATGGAGCTGGCTGTTGAGGTTCAGGGGATGCTTATACCGAGGACATTGCCCAAGACCGGTTCTGTTGAGGTCGGGGCCACATATCTGCCTAATGAGAATATCGGCGGCGACTATTTCGATTTTATTAAGATTGGTACTCATGAGTTTCTCTGGTGTATTGCAGATGCCTCAGGTAAGGGGGTTTCTGCTGCATTGCTGATGGCAAACCTCCAGGCAAGTCTAAGAGCCTGGGCTTCGGTAGAAAGTGACCTTGTTAAGGTAACTGAGCGTCTCAATGAGATCGTTTATTCGAATACAAATGGTGAACGATTTATTACGCTGTTCCTCGGACTCTACAATGAACAGACGAAGGAACTGCAATATGTAAATGCCGGGCATAACCCTTCTGTTCTGGTTATGGATGGGCTGGTCAAATTTTTAAAGGAGGGAACGACCATTATTGGAGCCTTTGATACGCTTCCGGCCATTAGGGTTGGTAGGGAAATCCTTTCTTCAGGGAGTATTATCTTTAATTATACCGACGGCCTGGTTGAAAGTCCGAATGAAGAAGTTTACATCTCTGATCAGGAACTTGTTAGCCATTTGCTGGAATGCAGTCATCTTGAAGTCGATAGCCTTAATGAAAATATTTTGCAGCGTATACAGTCGGTGAATAATGCAAAGATGGATTCAGATGATATTACCCTCTTAACGATAAGGGTGCTTTAGTATTTTTGAAAAACCCTGATTAATTATGCTTTTGCCATTTCTACAGGAAGAATTTATCGAAGCAGGCTGCGATGAAGCAGGTCGCGGATGCCTGGCAGGTCCGGTCTTTGCTGCAGCGGTTATTCTCCCAAACAATTTTTCACATGCGGTTCTGACCGATTCCAAAAAGCTAAAAGAAAGGGATCGTTTTGAGCTGCGCGATATGATTGAGCAGGAAGCGCTGGCCTGTGCAGTGGCAATGGTAGATCATGTCGAAATCGACCGGATCAATATTCTGAATGCCTCAATCAGGGCGATGCATCTGGCCCTGGAACAACTCAGCATTCGCCCGGGGTTTATCGTAATTGACGGCAACCGGTTTAAACCGTTTCAAAACATTCCTCATCAGTGCATAGTTAAAGGCGATGGAAAATATTATTCCATTGCAGCGGCCTCTGTTCTGGCTAAAACCTATAGGGATGAGTATATGTTCAGACTTTCTGAACAATATCCGCAGTACGACTGGAAAAACAATAAAGGATACCCTACTATTAAACACCGGGAGGCAGTTATTACCTATGGCCTATCTCCTTTTCATCGCAAAACTTTCAGAATAAGTGACCCCCAGCTTGTTTTTCCATTATAGTTTAGGACTGCATTTTGTTATGCTGAAATTATAGGATTGCTTTTAATCGTTTTTAATTACTTTTGCCGCAATCAATAATGACCTCCATATTATGAAAAATGTTGCTTTAAATGATACCCATATTGCGCTGG
Source organism: Pedobacter sp. (assembly GCA_041671205.1). Lineage (GTDB taxonomy): Bacteria > Bacteroidota > Bacteroidia > Sphingobacteriales > Sphingobacteriaceae > Daejeonella. Next base: position 3,374 of record JBAZCD010000225.1, on the reverse strand, counting down.
GAGCCAAAATGGTTCCTTTTGCCGGATTTAATATGCCTGTTCAATACAGCGGGATAAACATTGAACACGAAACCGTCAGAAATGGCGTCGGAGTATTTGATGTGAGTCATATGGGTGAATTTATTTTAAAGGGAGAAGGTGCCTTAGATCTTATTCAACGGGTATGCTCAAATGATGCATCCGCACTTTTTGACGGGAAAATTCAATATTCATGTCTGCCTAATGAGCGGGGTGGTATAGTTGACGACCTGCTGGTTTATCGCATTGATGAAAAAACCTATATGCTGGTTGTAAATGCTTCAAATATTGATAAGGACTGGGATTGGATCTCAAAACACAATACCGGTGGGGTAGAGATGAAGAATATTTCAGATCAGACCTCTTTACTGGCGGTTCAGGGACCAAAAGCGGCCGAAGCGCTGCAAAGCTTAACAGATGTTGATCTTTCTTCTATGGAGTATTATACATTTAAGAAGGGTGTGTTTGCAGGAGTAGAAAATGTACTGATCTCTGCAACCGGATATACTGGTGCCGGAGGTTTTGAATTATATTTTGACAAGCAGCATTCAGAACATATATGGAATGAGGTATTTAAAGCTGGTGAATCATGCGGAATTAAACCAATCGGACTTGCTGCGCGGGATACACTCAGGTTAGAGATGGGTTTCTGCCTTTATGGAAATGATATTGACGATACCACTTCTCCGATTGAAGCCGGATTGGGATGGATTACGAAATTCAGCAAGAATTTTGTAAATTCAGCTAACCTGGCAGCTCAGAAACAAAATGGAGTTGAACGCAAGCTGGTCGGTTTTGAAATGATTGAGCGTGGCATTCCACGTCATGATTATGAGATTGCAGATGCTGAAGGGAATGTGATCGGAAAAGTAACTTCAGGAACCCAGTCGCCTACTTTGCAAAAAGGCATTGGAATGGGATATGTCAAAACAGCTTTCTCTAAAGCCGGAACAGATATTTATATTAAGATCAGAGACAACAAGATACTAGCAAGGGTTGTTAAATTCCCTTTTAAATAATCACCAGCTCCTTTATAAGAATGCCAAAACGTAACCTCGAAGTTTGCCTGACACCTGCTCTTCTTCACCTTCATGATTTCACAGATAGTATTGTTGTTGTGATTGATATTTTCAGAGCCACTTCATCCATTTGCTATGGTATTGAGAATGGCGCCGAAGCAATAATTCCGGTAGCTACAATTGAGGCCTGTGAGTCTTACAGGAATTCAGATTTTTTGCTTGCTGCAGAGCGGAATGGTGAAGTGGTAGATGGTTTCAACTTCGGGAATTCACCTTTTTCCTATACAGAAGAAAAGGTGAGCGGCAAAACAATTGTACTGACTACCACCAACGGAACTCATGCAATCAATATGTCGCGCGGAGCCAGTAAGATCGTGATTGGTTCATTTTTGAATCTTGCTTCCCTGTGCGACTGGCTGAAAACCCAGCCAAATGATGTTTTGCTTCTATGCTCAGGCTGGAAGGATAAGGTAAACCTGGAGGACACTTTATTTGCAGGCGGTGTGGTTCATTATCTCAGAGAGGAGAAATATGTTCTGGATGATGCAGGGATAGCTTCCGAAGATCTGTATATCATGGCAAAGGATGATCTGAACAGCTATCTTAAAAAAACTTCCCACAGTGAGCGTTTAAAGAAACTTGGGATTGAGGAAGATATTAAGTTTTGCCTGAACCTGAATACCACCAAAGGAATTCCGGTGCTTGACGGAGAGAGACTGGTTAAAATGGTTATTTAACGAACCCTGTCAGCGTTTCGAAATGCTGACAGGGTTGCTAGAATAATTTTTCATTATTCTTATGCCTGTCGGCATCCCTGATATTTTTCTTTTCCAAATTTTTCCGGAGGGCTTCAGTCAGGTCTGTTCCCGTTTGATTGGCCAGGCAGATCAGAACGAACAGCACATCAGCCAGTTCGTCAGCCAGTTCATGACCTTCATCTGATTTTTTGAAGGATTGCTCACCATACTTTCTGGCCATGATGCGGGCAACCTCACCAACTTCTTCCATCAGAATGGCTGTATTGGTCAGTTCATTAAAATATCGGACTCCTGTAGTTTTGATCCATTGATCTACTGTTTCCTGTGCTTCCTGTATCGTCATCAGTATTGTTTTAAATCTATTCTCTTGATTTGGTATCTATGATTATGGTCACCGGACCATCATTCACCAGGCTGATCTGCATATCCGCACCGAATACACCGGTCTGGATATTTGTTCCGGTAAGCTGTTCTAATTCACGGATCATTTTTTCATACATCGGGACGGCAAAATCCGGTCTGGCCGAACGCGTGAAGCCGGGGCGGTTCCCTTTTTTAGTGGATGCAAATAAGGTAAACTGGCTGACGAGCAGAATATTCCCCTGAACATCAGACAGAGCCTTATTCATTAAGCCGTTCTCATCCGAAAAGATCCGCATATTGGTGATTTTCCGGGCGAGCCAGGTCAGGTCTTCGTCGGTATCGTTGTCTTCAATGCCAAGCAGGATCATAAGACCTTGTCCGATCTCTCCGCTGATCTTCCCTTCCATGCTGCAGGATGCACTGCTAACCCGCTGAATTATTGCTCTCATTTTCTCTTATCCTCTTGTTTCGTTATCGTGATAAATGCTCAGGTAGCTATCATATCGTGATGACTCAAGTTCGCCCCTGTTTAAGGCTTCAAGCACTGCACAACCGGGTTCATTGATAAGCCAGTAATTATGAATGCGACAATTTCCCATCAGTTTACTGATCTCTGGAAACAAGCGCCCGAGTTCCTGTTTTTCAATGTCGAAAACACCCAGTTCACGAATGCCCGGAGTATCGATCAGGTATCCGCCAAAAGGCAGCCTGAACATCTCTGCAAAGGTTGTTGTGTGTTTTCCTTTATCACTCCAGTCTGATATTTCGCCGGTTTTCAGCACTGTTCCGGGAAGAAGGGCATTGATCAGGGTTGATTTTCCAACACCTGAATGTCCGCTGACCAGCGTGACCTTGTCTTTCAGCAGTTTTCTTAACTGATCGAGATTGGTCTCTTTCAGGGCAGATACACTGAAACAGGGATAGCCCGCACTTTCATAGATCTGCTGGTATTGGTTTAAAATGTCCAGGGCTTCCTCACTGAAAAGATCAAGTTTGTTAAAGATCAGTTTCGCCGGAATATCGTAAGCTTCGGCCGTAACCAGAAAACGGTCAATAAATCCCAGTGAAGTGCGTGGCGATGCCAGGGTAACGATCAGAAATGCCTGATCCAGATTAGCCGCAATGATCTGTGCCTGCTTGGAGAGATTGACAGACTTGCGGATAATGTAATTCTTCCGGGGCTCAAGTGCGGTAATAAGTCCGGTTTCCTGATCAG
>JBAZCD010000224.1:2698-5339 GCA_041671205.1 Pedobacter sp. | reverse complement strand
CTTTGACGAAGCTGCTCATTTTTCATCAGGTCTTCCACTTTGCAGTTCAGATCTTTGGCCATTTGCTCAACAAGCGCATAACGCTCGGGATGCACCGCACTACTGTCAAGCGGATGTTCGGCATTCCGGATACGCAGAAATCCGGCAGCCTGTTCAAAAGCCTTGTCGCCAAGCCGCGGAATCTGCCTCAGTTCAGATCTTCTTTTAAAGGCACCATTCTTATTCCGGTATTCGACAATGTTTTGTGCCAGCTGCGGACCAAGGCCGGAAATATAGGCCAGGATCTGTTTTGACGCAGTATTCAACTCTACTCCAATTGAGTTCACGCAACTGATTACGGTATCATCCAGAGAAGCCTGCAACTGAGCCTGATCCACATCATGCTGGTATTGACCTACCCCGATCGATTTTGGATCAATCTTAACCAGTTCTGCCAGAGGATCCATCAAACGACGGCCAATTGAAACAGCCCCTCTAACGGTGATATCTTTATCAGGAAATTCTTCTCTCGCTACATCCGAAGCTGAATAAATTGAGGCGCCGCTCTCATTGACCATCACGATGATCAGTCCGGGCAATTGTAGAGCCCTGACAAAAGTTTCAGTTTCCCTTCCTGCAGTACCGTTGCCAATAGCAATCGCTTCGATTCCGTATTTCTCAACCAGATAGCTCAGCGTTTTAGCTGCCTCCCTGGCTGCCTCTGCCCCATTATGAGGGTAGATATTGGCATTTTCGATCAATTGACCCTGATCATCAAGGCAGACCAGTTTACATCCGGTTCTGAAACCCGGATCGATAGCCATAATACGCTTCTGCCCTACCGGTGCAGCAAGCAATAGTTGACGGGCATTATCTGCAAAAACACGTATTGCCTCTGTATCTGCCAGTTTCTTAGTCATTAAGCGTACCTCTGTTTCCATTGATGGTTTAAGCAAACGCTTAAAAGCATCAGCGGCGGCTAACCGAACCTGTTCTGATGAAGAATTCGCAGCTTTTACATAGGTCTCGTCCAGAATCCTGATCGCATCCTCTTCGGGCACTTCAATATCCAGTGTGAGAATAATTTCCTTTTCGGCTCTTCTGAGGGCTAATACCCGATGCGAAGGAGCTGATTTCACAGGCTCAGTCCAATCAAAATAATCTTTATACTTCTGTCCCTGTTCCTCCTTGCCTTTGATCAGTTTGGAATGGAAACTACCTTTTTGCATAAACAGGTCACGTATTCTGCTGCGAAGTTCAGCTTGTTCAGCCATAAATTCTGCAAGGATATCTCTTGCTCCGCTAAACGCATCTTCAATAGTCAATACTTCTTTCTCTACACTGATATATTTCGTGGCTTCAGCATTCAGATCGCCGGAATTCTGATTCATTATAAAGTCGGCCAGCTCCTGCAATCCCCTTTCTCTTGCCACAGATGCCCGGGTTTTCCTTTTTGGCTTGAATGGCAGGTAGATATCCTCCAGAAGAGTCATGGTTTCAGCTCCCATGATCTGCTTTTCAAGTTCCGGACTCAGTTTATCCAGTTCAGTCATTGATTTCAATATCGCTTCCCTGCGTTTATCCAGTTCGTTCAATTGTTGCATTCTGTCGCGGATAGCCGCAACCTGAACCTCGTCCAGACTCCCGGTCATCTCTTTGCGGTACCTCGCAATAAATGGTACGGTTCCACCCTCATCAAGCAGACTGATAGTAAGCTGCACCTGCTTCACAGTAACTGACAGTTCATCAGCTATTTTTTTATAATTATTCAAAATCATATTATCTCCATAAATCAAGTGCGAATTTGATGCTATCTGTTCTTATTTCAAAAAAAGCTTATCCACAATTAATCATAAAATGTATGTAGAAATGAAAAACTGATGAATAGTTTAAATCTATTATTGTTAATTTTGATCAATGAATGAAGCTTCTCAGTTAACCGAATTTGGTAAGGTATTTATTTACCTGATCATGGGTATTTTGTTCGTGCTCTTTACATTTTTCCTTGGCAAGCTGGTTGCTCTTAAAAGATCCAATCCTGAAAAACTAAGTTCCTATGAATGTGGTGAAGAACCCCAGGGCAGTTCGTGGATACAATTCAATTCACGTTTTTATGTCATTGCACTGGTTTTCTTGCTGTTTGATGTAGAAATGGTCTTCATTTTCCCATGGGCTATCGTATTCAGTCAGGAGGTCTTGTTAAACGCTGATTCCCGCTGGGGATGGTTAAGTCTGATCGAAATGTTCATTTTTGCAGGAATTTTGCTGATTGGATTGGTTTACGTATGGAAAAAAGGGGATCTGAACTGGATCAGGCCGGAACAATTTGCACCCATTTCTCCTGCAAAAATTCCACTTTCCGCATACGAGACGTTGAATGATGAAAAATATACTACAAAACCATTTCGTTTGAATTCTGAAGCTTCTGAACCTGATAAGGCGGACATGGAGATTCTTCACTCTGCCCCTAAACCAGGCTTTATACCTAAATTTAAAAGACCTGTACCGTGAGTTTGGAAATTAAGAATGACAATGGTTCAATAATGGTTGTAAAGGTGGATGATCTGCTTAACTGGGCAAGGTTATCTTCACTATGGCCGATGAGTTTTGGTATTGCCTGCTGCGCAATAGAAATGATGGGTTCTATGGCATCTACCTACGA
>JBAZCD010000224.1:0-2688 GCA_041671205.1 Pedobacter sp. | reverse complement strand
ATTTAAGATGGCAGAGCGCATCAAACGGCTCTATGAACAAATGCCGGAACCTAAATATGTGATCTCTATGGGTTCATGTTCTAATTGCGGCGGACCGTACTGGCAGCACGGATATCATGTTGTAAAGGGAGTTGACCGGATCATACCTGTGGATATTTACGTACAGGGATGCCCTCCAAGACCCGAGGCCCTTATCGGAGCAATACTTGAACTGCAAAAGAAGATCAGTCAGGAGAGTCTTTTAAACAGTTGATCTATTGCTGTTAATACACCTCATATTATCTTGAAGAATAATTTCATAGCATCAGTTCAGGAAATGAAAAATACCGAAAATTGGATATTCTCGCAGATTTCGCCTAAACTTGCAGTCATATGAAAGCATTTTACGGTGACCTGAAGCTTGGAATACTTGGCGGCGGACAATTGGGACGCATGCTGATTCAGGAATCAATAAATTATAACATCACCACCTATGTTTTGGATCCTGATGCAGAAGCTCCATGTAAAGACCTCTGCAAGAAATTTATACAGGGCTCATTAACAGATTTCGAAGCCGTTTACAATTTTGGAAAACAGGTAGATATCTTAACCATAGAAATTGAAAAAGTTAACGTAAATGCCCTTGAACAACTTGAAAAAGAGGGTATTACGGTATATCCGCAATCGCGGGTGATCAGACTTATTCAGGATAAAGGAGTCCAAAAGCAGTTTTTTAAAGAGAATGACATCCCAACTGCTCCTTTTCAATTGTTTCAGAACAAACAGGAACTGATTGGCGCAAATATTCCATTTCCATACATACAAAAACTTCGCAGGGACGGATATGATGGCCGGGGTGTCAATACAATCAAATCTGCTAAAGACCTGGAAAAAGCCTTTTCAGAACCAAGTCTGGTCGAGGAACTGATCAATTTCGATCAGGAATTATCTGTAATCGTTTCCAGGAATGAGGATGGGGAGATAAAAACATTCCCTTGTGTTGAAATGGAGTTCAATCAGGAAGCCAATCTGGTTGAATTTCTGATTTCACCCTCCGATTTGAATCCCGAAATCTTACAGAAAGCGGATCAGCTTGCAGTGAAAGTTGCTAAAGACCTGAAGATTGTTGGAATTCTGGCAGTGGAACTGTTCCTGACCAAAGAAGGTAACATTATGGTTAATGAGATTGCTCCCAGACCACATAACAGCGGACATCAGAGTATTGAAGGAAATTATACCTCTCAATATGAACAATTACTAAGAGCTATATTTAATCTGCCTCCCGGAGATACAAGAACGATCAGCAATTCAGTAATGATCAATCTGCTTGGTGAAAAAGGTTACGAAGGTGCAGCTCAATATGAAGGATTGAATGAAGTGCTTGAACTTGATGGAGTATATATTCATTTGTATGGGAAGAAATTCACTAAGCCTTTCCGAAAGATGGGACATGTAACCATTATGGATGATGACCGTCAGAAAGCCATTGAAAAGGCACGGTTTGTTCAGAAAAAAATTAAAGTAAAAATTTAATTAATTATTGTAATACATTGATATACAATAATATAAATATTATATTATGAATACTTCTTCTCATACAGATCAGACATTAAAAGTTGGCATTATCATGGGCAGTAAGTCAGATCTGGGGGTTATGCAGGATGCAGCAGATGTACTTAAGGAACTTGGAGTTGGGTTCGAAATAACAGTAGTTTCGGCACATCGCACCCCTGAACGTATGTTCGAATATGCCCGATCTGCTTCAGACAGAGGTTTAAAAGTTATTATTGCCGGGGCCGGCGGGGCAGCTCACCTGCCTGGTATGGTTGCATCTATTACGCAACTTCCTGTTATTGGTGTACCGGTTAAATCGTCTAACTCGATCGATGGCTGGGACTCTATCCTATCCATTCTTCAGATGCCAAATGGAATTCCTGTTGCCACAGTGGCTTTAAATGCCGCTAAAAATGCCGGTATACTTGCTGCTCAGATATTGGGAACCTCAGATGCTTCTCTCTCACAAAGGCTATTGAATTACAAAGAAGAACTCAAGCGAAAAGTGGAAGAAAGTGCAAGGGAAATGGAAGGAATTTGAAAGTTGAAAATTGACAGCTGAGATTGAAAAATCGGGAATGTAGAGTTCAGCATCATTTAACACTCCAGAAAGATTCTTCAATTTCCGGCAATTGTAATGCGCGGAGAAATCTTTTGGTGATTGATACTTACTTGCATTGAAGATAGTTGTTGGAAAATCATGCTGTGTGAAACAGATTTTTCAGTCGTACCTCCTTCAAAAGGACGGCATTTCACAAATTGTCAATTCCATTGCGGGTTTTCAGGAAAATTGGCAATATGGGCGTATTTTGGGCCAAGTCCTATTACTACTTCTCTCCATAAATTCTCTTCATCTTCAACGAAGATAAGCTCCGGACTGTATTTATCAGTTACAAGCCATGAATTTTGCTGAAGTTCCTCATCCAGCTGTCCTGCACTCCAGCCTGAATAGCCAATGAAAAACTTGATCTCGTCATGATTAAGCTGCTTATTGTCAAGTAGAATTTTCAATGCCTCGAAATTACCGCCCCAATACACTCCTTCGCTGATCCTGATTCCGCTGTTTAATTTATCGTAACATGAATGAACAAAGTGAAGGGTATCCTGCGCAACCGGTCCGCCAAGATATATCGGAAAATCTGTTTGTTTCAGATC
>JBAZCD010000223.1:0-5442 GCA_041671205.1 Pedobacter sp. | reverse complement strand
GCGGAAGCAGCAAACGGGCCAACAATTCCGGATGCTGCAGCATTCCTTATCGATAGGGGCTGTATTTTAATCCCGGATATGTATTGCAATGCTGGTGGTGTTACGGTTTCTTATTTCGAATGGCTGAAAAACCTTTCTCATGTGGCATTCGGACGTATGGACAAAAGATATGAAGAGAACGCTAATCAGAATCTGGTCAATATGGTTGAAAAAATTACTGGTATTTCCCTGGATGCAGCTCAGAAAAGCATCATTGTCAAAGGGGCCTCTGAGCTTGAATTGGTTAATTCAGGCCTTGAAGATACCATGATCCGTTCTTATCATGAGATACGTGATATACAAATGGCTAATCCCAAAATTGACGGACTAAGAACTGCGGCTTTCGTCGGTTCGATTGATAAAGTTGCCATATCCTATATGAATATGGGTATTTGGCCCTGATCAGGCCGGTTTACAATAATAAAGGGGAATTGACTAATTCCTCTTTATTATTTAGAATGGTTCTAATATAGAAACATTCTTGTTATATTGACTTCTAAAGTGAAGTATTTAGTACTTTTGTAATTGCATTTGATTGAAGTATATTAAAGCAATATTATGAAACCTGCATGAGCTTACCGCTCACAAACCGGAATGAATAAGCTCATGCAAGCTTCATAACCATTAAAAAACAATTATATTCTGATGAAAAAGAGTTCTATCGCCGGCATTATTATCATTGCATTAGCAATCGGTATTATCATCAGTACCTATGCTGATTCGAGTACCTATGGCTCATTTGCTGATGCTACAGAAACCACTTCAGAGTTGCATGTTGTTGGGCAGCTCAATAAGGAAAAGGAACTTTTTTACAACCCGCAGCAGGATGCCAATTATTTTGCCTTTTACATGAAAGACAATGAGGGTAAGGAATGTAAAGTGATATTTAGTGGTTCCAAGCCACAGGATTTTGAGCGTTCAGAACAGATTGTATTGACCGGTAAAATGATCGGCAATGAGTTTCATGCTTCCAAAATCCTCATGAAGTGCCCGTCTAAATATACTACGGATCAGGTAGAAGTTACTGAGGTATCAGCTTCATCCGCAAAAAACTAAAACTTAATGGAAATAGAATTCATTGGAGAAAACCTTCTTCCGGGGAAGTTAGGTCAGTTCTTCATCATACTCTCGTTTTGCTCTGCGCTTCTGGCAACATTGGCATATTATTTTGCAACGAACGCTGCACTTTCTAAAGACCCGATAGTCAGACAAAATTCTGATGGATGGAGGCGCATCGCAAGAATTGCATTCCGTTTAAACACAGTTGCAGTTATCGGAATAGGTTCCTGCTTATTCTATATCATATATAATCATTTATTTGAGTACCACTATGCCTGGGCCCACTCATCGAAGATACTGCCGGTCTATTATATCATTTCTTCCTTCTGGGAAGGTCAGGAAGGCAGTTTCTGGCTATGGATGTTCTGGCAGGCATTTTTAGGCACAATTATTCTTTATAAGGGTAAAACCTGGGAGAATTCAGTCATGACTACGATCATGCTTTCTCAGGCCTTTATTGCTTCCATGCTGGTTGGTGTTGAAGTTTTTGGTTTCAGAATAGGAAGCTCTCCATTCATATTATTGAGAGATGCGGTTCCCGGACCAATTTTCGCACGGGCTGATTACCTGAGCCTGATCACAGACGGAAACGGATTAAATCCGCTGCTTCAGAACTATTGGATGGTGATCCATCCTCCTACATTATTTCTGGGTTTTGCATCGATGATCGTTCCTTTTGCCTATGCCATTGGAGGCTTATGGGAAAAGCGATATTCCGAATGGGTAAAACCCGCATTGCCATGGACACTTTTTGCAGTGATGATCCTGGGAACAGGTATCATCATGGGCTCATTCTGGGCATATGAAGCACTGAATTTCGGTGGTTTCTGGGCCTGGGATCCGGTAGAGAATGCCTCAATCATCCCATGGATGACTTTGATTGCGGCGGTACACGTCCTGATTGCTTATAGAAATTCAGGCCATTCTTATTTTACAGCCACTTTCCTTGTATTGATTAGCTTTGTACTGGTACTTTATGCCTCCTTTCTTACCCGTAGTGGTATTTTAGGCGAAACATCTGTACACGCTTTTACCGATTTAGGGATGTTCTGGCATCTGGTTCTTTACGTGGTGGTATTCCTTTTCATTGCTGTTTTCTTCCTTGTTATTCGCTGGAAAGAACTTCCAATTACTAAAAAGGACGAAGAAACCTATTCGCGTGAATTCTGGCTATTCATTGGTGCTCTGGTATTATCCATTGCCTGCATACAGATATTGGCAACTACCTCAGTACCGGTATTTAATGCCATTTTTGGAACTGAGATCGCGCCTCCGCCGGATGTGATCGCACACTATAATAAATGGCAGGTTCCTTTTGCCGTTGTTATAGCCTTTATTTCTGCATTCTCTCAGTTCCTTAAGTATAAGAAAACAGATCCTAAGAAATTCTTTATCAGTATTTCTGTATCTCTGGTGTTCTCCTTATTGATTACTGCCGCCGCCGTTTACGTGATGAATATATATACTAATGTGATGTATATTATCCTGACCTTTGCTTCTGTATTCTCTATTCTGGCCAATGCCAAAATATTAGGTGAAGCAATTAAAGGTAAATGGAGGCTTGCCGGATCAGCGGTTGCACATATAGGTTTTGCCTTTTTGCTGGTGGGTGCGCTTGTTGCCGCTGCAACCAATAAGGTCATTTCAATAAATAATACAGGAATTGGCTTCGGCGATGAATTTGCGAAGAGCAATAACCCGCGTGAAAATATTATTCTATACAGGGATGAGCCGACAAAGATGGACCGTTATACGGTTACCTACCTTGGTGACTCCATTAAGGGTGTAAATACCTATTACCGGATAAATTATCAGGTGATTGATGAGAAAAGCGGTAAGGTAAAAGAGAATTTTACACTTTATCCTAATGCCCAGCAAAATGCCAAGATGAGGCAAATTATTGCCTCACCTGATACCAGACATTATTTATTCCATGACGTATACACACATGTGAGCAGCGTGCCATTGAAAGAAGAGGATCATGATGATCATGAAGGCCATTCGGACGATGAAAAATATGAAAACCCGATTACCTATGAGGTGAATGTTGGGGATACCATACGTTTCAGAGATGGATATATTCTGGTGAAGGGAATTAACCGTAATGCCCGGATTCAGAATATTCCGGTAGGCGAAAGAGATATCGCTATAGGGTTGCAGCTGGAGGTGAATTCCGATGGTAAAACATATCCATCTGAACCGATCTATTTACTGAAAGACGGATCTAAATTCGATTTTGGTAAAACTGTAGATGAAAAAGGATTGAAATTACGCTTTACAAATGTCTATCCTGATAAAGATAAACTTGAACTGATGGTTTATCAGAAGCCTAAAGCTGAGAAGGATTGGGTCGTATTAAAAGCTATTGAATTCCCGTACATCAATTTATTTTGGGGAGGTACCATCATTATGGTGATCGGATTCATTTTATCTATTTTCCGGAGAAATAAGGAAATCAAGCAAGCCTGATGAATATCGTCATTTTGGGCAGTGGCAATGTAGCTACACAATTGGGCCGCGCATTTAAAATGGCCGGGCAGAGTATTACACAGGTCTGGAGCCGTAACAGCAACCATGCAGGGATATTGGCTGATAGTCTGGCCGCAGAGCCGATCTCCAGTATGTTTGATCTCGACAGAACGGCGGATCTGTATATTATTGCAGTAAAAGATGAAGCGATCAGGGAACTTGCTCTCGGGCTGAAGGTCACTGATAAGCTGATTGTTCATACATCCGGTTCTACCGGACTCTCTGTTCTTGAAGGTGCATCCACAAAGATTGGGGTGTTTTATCCCCTTCAGACCTTCTCCAAGATCAAATCTGTTGATTTCAGGCAAATTCCTATTGCCATTGAGGCGAATACCCCTGAAGTGTTATCAAACATACATTCAATTGCTGACAGGCTCTCTGAGAAGGTAATAGAATTGAGTTCAGAGCAGAGGAAAACGCTTCATGTTGCCGCAGTTTTTGCCTGTAATTTTACCAATCATCTTTTTGGATTATCGAAAGAACTTTTGGAAGAGCAGAATCTCGACTTTGAACTTTTAAAGCCGCTTATCGTCGAAACAGTCAGTAAAATTGAAATGACCGACCCTGTTTTGGCACAGACAGGTCCTGCCATCCGCGGAGATCAGTCAACAATGCAGGCCCATCTTGATTTACTTCAGAATAAACCACTCTTATCCGAGTTATACACAAAACTCAGTCAGAGCATAGTCAATTTACAGGAGCGCTCCCGGGGCTGAATTTAAATTGCTATTTTTGCGCTAATGAACATTTTTAAATTAAAAATTAATTTTGAGGAAGCTTCAAAATCATCGCTTGAGCTCCCTATAGCTGAAGGCGAATCAGTTCTTGATGTTTGTTTGGATAATGGGATAGAATTGCAGCATAACTGCGGTGGAGTTTGCGGTTGCAGCACCTGTCAGGTTTATGTTAATTTCGGCATGGATAATATCCAGGAAATATCTGAGAAAGAAGAAGATTTCATCGACCGTGCAGTCAATCCGAGGATCAATTCACGTTTGGGTTGCCAGTGTGTTTTGATAAATGGTGATATTGAAGTAACTCTTCCGGATCAGCATCAGTTTTTAGGACATTAATACAATTATACAATGGAAATGGCGAAAGAAAATTTTGAATTACCGATTTATTGGAATGATTATGAGGATATTGCCATGGGTCTTTATGAGAAATTTGGTGATGATTTCGGTGAATCACAAATATACAGAATACGTTTCACCGAACTGCTTGACTGGATTTTAAACCTTCCGAATTTTGCAGGAACCCGCGAACAATCCAATGAAGGGCATCTGGAGCAGATCCAGACTGCTTGGGTTTACGAGTGGCGTGATAATCAATAGACTTTCTGAAGCCGGATGTCTGCCTCATACTTTAGGCCTTAAATCTCATATCTAAATGGCATGTTCTTAGAAAAACTGAATCATATTAAAGCTTTTGTATTTGATGTGGATGGCGTGCTCACCAATGGTATGCTGCTTGTTACAGAAGCCGGAGAACAGTTGAGGCAGTTTAATATCAAGGACGGGTATGCCTTACAGCTTGCGGTTAAGCGGGGATTTAAGATTGCAGTTGTTTCAGGCGCAAGATCCAAAGGCGTTGAGCATCGCCTGAGAGGGCTCGGAATAGAAAATGTTTTCCTGGGACTGGATTCTAAACTTGAAGTTTATATGGGGTTCCTGAATAAAAATGAACTCTTGCCTGAGCAGGTACTGTTTATGGGTGATGATATTCCGGATCTGCAGCTTATGAAACTCGCCGGACTGGCAGTATGTCCCGCAGATGCAGTAGAAGAAATTAAGGCAGTATCACATTATATTTCTC
>JBAZCD010000222.1:0-5443 GCA_041671205.1 Pedobacter sp. | reverse complement strand
AGTTTCAATACCTAATGAAAGCGGAGTAACATCAAGAAGTAAAATATCCTTTCTGTTGCCTGCCAGAATATCCGACTGAATCGCAGCTCCTAAAGCAACTACCTCATCCGGATTGATCTGATCATGCACTTCCTTATTGAAAAATCCGGCAACCATCTGTTTTACCAGGGGTGTGCGCGTTGATCCTCCAACCATTACCACCTCCTGAATATCCGCAGCTGTGAGACCGGCATCTTTCAATGCATTATGGCAACATTGTATGGTTTGCTCAACTTTAGCGATTATGAGTTCTTCAAATTTCAGTTTGGTAATGGCGCACGGAATATCTTCAACATGGCCAATGAAAATATTTTGAGCTGTAAGTGCTTTTTTGGCTTTCTCAGCTTTCAGACGCAATGCCTGGCTCAATGAAGAACTGTTTGCCCTATCACCAAGCTGATTTTCTTCAATCCAATAGCTTACAATAGCCTGATCAAAATCATCTCCGCCAAGGAAAGTATCTCCATTGGTAGAAAGTACTTCAAAAATTCCATTCTGAATTTTCAGAATAGAAACATCAAATGTGCCACCGCCCAGATCATAAACCGCAATAACCTTCTCCTCTTCAGGGTCGAGCCCAATGCCATAGGCCAGACTTGCAGCTGTCGGCTCATTGACAATGCGTAATACATCAAGTCCGGCGAGTTTACCTGCATCGCGGGTTGCCTGCCGCTGGCTATCATTAAAATAAGCAGGCACAGTGATTACGGCCCTGTTTACTGAAGTTTTGAGAGCATGTTCTGCCCTTTCTTTCAGTTCCTTCAGGATCATTCCTGAAAGTTCAATCGGAGTATAATATTTATCTCCGGCTTTGATCTTAACCAGACTCTCCGTGTCGTCGTCAATAATTTTGTATGAAAACAAATTGCTGTGAGCCTCAATATCCTTAAAAGAGCGCCCCAGTAGACGTTTTACTGAAAAAATCGTATTCTGAGGATCAGAGATCAGAAATTCCTTTGCTTCATTTCCAACGACAACACCTCCATCAGACTGAAAATGTACTACCGAGGGTACCAAAACACCTTTTCCGGTATCATTAATAACCTGAGGTTTACCTTCGGGGTTAATAAATGCTACCAAACTATTTGTTGTTCCCAGATCTATCCCAACAATTATTTCCTCTTTCTGAACAGAACCGGTCGCAATATTAATCGATACTTTAGCCATAAATGCTTTTCAACAAGGCGCAAAGGTAGCTAGTTTAGCTTCAATACAGAACTATTCCTTCTAATTTGAGATTTTATTACAATCTGATTAGTTTTTAACCAAGTTGCAAGCAGGTATTTATGTAAATATTTGTATTTTTAGTAGAACGAATCCGCTGAACTATGAAATCACTTCTTATAAATTACCAGCAGTACAATCATTGGGCAAATGAGAAAATATGTAAGTATCTTGAAGGTGTTGACGAAGCGGAGATCGTGGCCAATAAGAAGGCTGAGTACCTGACCATCAAAAAGGTGATCATTCACATCGCTGATGCCGAACAAACCTGGCTCGCCCGCCTGAATGGAAAGAATATTCCGCACATGCACAATCTGGATATCGGCAATAGCTTTGCAGGGATCTGCAGAACTATCCGGAAAAACTCAGTCGATTTTATTGATTTCGTGAGCGGGAAAGACGATCAGTTCTTCCTTTCCAGTACAGAATATATCAATCTGAAAGGCAAAACCTTTAATCAGAACAATGCAGAGATCATACTTCATTGCATGAACCACTCAACTTTTCATCGCGGACAGGTGATCTGCATGCTGAGACATGTGGGCTATACCGACCAGTCGGCAAGTGATTTTATTATGTTTTTAAGAGAAAAAGGCTGACAGGGTTTGGAAAAGGCTGACAGGGTTTGGAACCCTGTCAGCCTTAATACTACTGGTTAAACACCAATCTCTTCCCAAACACCCCATCCTGAATTCGCCCGTTTTCATAAACCAGATTTCCGGATACTATCGTACTTATTATAGAAGATCCAAATGTTTGTCCTTCGAAAGGACTCCATCCGCATTTCGACAACACGTTTGCCCTGCTTACGCTTGTTTGTTTATTCAGATCAGCCAAAACCAGATCTGCCCAGTAACCTTCACGTATAAAACCGCGTTTCTCAACCTGAAAACAGATTGCCGGACTATGAGCCATTTTCTCTGCAATTTTCTCCAGCGAAATCTTGCCCTGCTTATAAAATTCAAGCATCACTATCAGCGCATGCTGTACCAAAGGACCGCCGGAGGGTGCTTTGGAGTAGACCTGGGATTTTTCTTCAATGGTGTGCGGGGCGTGATCGGTGGCAATGATGTCGATCCGATCATCCAGTACCGCTTTAAAGATCTCATCCCGGTCTGCGGCCGATTTGATAGCCGGATTCCATTTGATCCAGTTCCCTTTTTGTGCATAATCAGCATCCGAGAACCATAAATGATGGATACAGGCCTCTGATGTAATCTTCTTTTTATTGAGCGGTATCGAATTATCAAAAAGTGAGGCCTCTATTGCAGTGGATATATGAAGGATGTGTAAGCGGGTATCGTATTTTTTTGCAAGTCCTACAGCCAAAGTACTCGAAATAAAACAAGCTTCTGCCGTACGGATCAGCGGGTGCATTTCGGGCGTTAAATTATCTCCGTACTGAACTTTGAACCGTTCTGCATTTGCACGAATGGTTGCCTCATCTTCACAATGAGTGGCAACCAGCATGGGTGTCCGGCTAAAAATCCCTTCCAGGGTCTTTTCATTGTCTACCAGCATATTACCTGTGGATGAGCCCATAAATACCTTGATCCCGCATACATTCCGGGGGTCTGTTTTCAAAACTTCCTCCAGATTATCATTTCCGGCTCCCATGAAGAAGGAATAATTAGCCGCCGATGTTCGCTGTGCGATCTGATATTTATCATCCAGTAATTGCTGGGTCAGGGTATTCGGCACCGTATTGGGCATTTCCATAAAAGACGTAATTCCGCCTGCAACGGCTGCCCTGCTTTCGGTATAGATATCCGCTTTATGCGTCAAACCGGGCTCTCTGAAATGAACCTGATCATCAATACAACCCGGGAAAAGATGCAGACCCTCAGCATTGATCTCTTTATCTGCCGCAATATTGAGACCGGAGCCGATTTGTTCAATGAGTCCATTCTTAATAAAGACATCTCCAGTGAATATTTGGCCTTCGTTTACAATTGTTGCTGATTTGATGATGATTGAGGACATGCTCTGGGCTTTAGATTTAAATACAAGTGCAAATTTCGGAATTATTTTGCTTAGTTCTCTGTGGGCAGATGTGGAAATAAAATATGAAGTGATGTTAAGAAATAAAAGAAGCAAAGAATAAGAAACAAGGAATAAAAACGGTGAATTACTGATTTGAAATTGGCAGCTTTTTTCAGACAACTGATAACTGATAAGCAGTAATTAACAACCCCTGATCTAAATTCCAAATCCCTACCTTTGCAGGATGTCACAATCCTTCGAAGATTTTAAGCTGAACAGGCAGATCCTGAATGCTGTTGCGGATGCAGGCTATATACTGCCTACTCCAATACAGGAAAAAGCAATTATGCCGATCTTATCCGGACAGGATATCATGGGAATTGCACAAACCGGAACGGGTAAAACCGCCGCTTTTGTGCTGCCTATACTGATGAAGCTTAAATATGCGCAGGGAAGTGATCCGAGAGCACTGATCATTGCCCCTACCCGTGAACTGGCCATGCAAATTGAGGAAAATGTGAAAACTTTCGCCAAATACACAGATCTGCGAACGGTAGTGCTTTACGGAGGACTAGGTCCAAAAACCCAGATTGCCGAATTAAAAAAGGGGGTTGACATGATCATATCAACCCCGGGCCGCTTTCTGGATCTTTATCTGGCCGGAAATATCAATACCCAGAGTCTGAAATTTCTGGTAATGGATGAGGCGGATAAGATGATGGACATGGGTTTTATTGGTTCAATTCACCGTATTCTTGAAGTAGTTCCAAGAAAACGTCAGAACCTGCTGTTTTCGGCTACCATGAGCGAACTGGTCCATAAAATTTCGGGGGATTTCCTGAAACACCCAACGGTGATCGAAGTCGCCGAACAGGCAACACCCGCTGCAACGGTAAGCCAGGTTTTGTATAAAGTTCCAAATTTAAAGACCAAACTGAATCTGCTTCAGCATCTGCTGAAAGATACCGAAGACTTTACCCGCCTGATCATTTTCTGCAAGACTAAAACGGTTGCAGACAATATTTTCCATTTCCTGGAACGCCGCTATGGTGCAGATCAGGTACGTGTAATTCATGCCAATAAGGGTCAAAATACGCGAATCAACTCGATCAACGCTTTTAAAGAAGGTGAAATCCGGATCCTGGTGGCAACAGATGTAGCTTCACGCGGACTCGATGTCAGCAATGTAAGTCATGTAATCAATTTTGATGTTCCGATTATCATTGAGGATTATGTTCACCGGATCGGACGTACGGGCCGCGCCCTTCAAACCGGTGATGCCATTACTTTTTGCAGTCCCTCAGAAGAATATTACGTAGAGAAGATCGAAAAACTGATCCGGCAGGCCATTCCGGTATCCGAAATGCCCGAAAGTGTGTTTATCGATGATACTCCTTATGAAGAACGTCAGAATATAGCCCGGGAAATCGATCTGCAAAAACGCAGGGAGGATCCCGAATTCAAAGGGGCCTTTCATGAGAAAAAGGCAAAGAATTCAAAAGGAGCTAAATCAGTCAAAGCTGAACCCAAAGCAAAACCGAGGAATAATAAACCCGGTGCCGCCCGCAGGAAGAAAAGTGTCAAATTTGACTCTGTTCATAAAAAAGACCGGAAAAAATGAATCTGCGTTTAACCCCGCTTAATATTGTTTCCTCTGTTTTACTGGTTGGCAGTGCCTGGTTATTCATCTTTCCGGATGAGAATGGCTTCCGCGAACTGGGGAGCATCCCTTTAATCGTTCTGCTCATACTCAGCTTCTTCACAGATCAGGTATTCAGAAGACTGATCCCTGAATTGAAACGGATTTGGTTAATTGAACTTCTATTTCTCATCTTTGTGGCTGTTTTGATGGTATTGATTAAAGTGTATATTTTTAATTGACAGTTGAGACCCGATAGCTATCGGATTGAGAATGAAGAGCAAAGACATCGAAACCAGATCAACAATGAACTAAATCACTGGTAACTGCTAACAGACAACTGAAAACTACTAAAGAATAAACACAAAGAAATACAGTTCCAAGATTAGCACCTCATGTCAGGCAGGCAAAACGTAAAACTTACAACTTAATACTTACAACTTAATACTTACAACTTATTACTCACAATGAAAAAAGCCGAAATAAAACTTACCATAGAGCTCGACGATACCAACATACCTGAAAATATTCTTTGGGAATCAACAGACTCTCAGAGTA
>JBAZCD010000221.1:0-5518 GCA_041671205.1 Pedobacter sp. | reverse complement strand
AGGGGACTGAATTTCCTTTTTTTTCTTACTTTTGTGACGGGCAAGTCTTTTACGACCAGCTCCCTTTGAACTCCCCCAGGGTGGGAACGCAGCAAGGGTAGAAGGTTGTAGCGGTGCGATAAAAGGTGCTTGCCCATTTTTTTTCCTTAATTGAGATAATTAGCAAATGAGCTAATTAGCAAATTGCTTCCACCCATGAGCAGGCTTAAAGCTGATGAAAACCCAATCGTTTTAAAAACATTTGCTTTCGCTGTCAGTGCTGCAAAATATTGTCAGATTCTTCAAACAAATAAAAATTTTCCGCTGGCAAATCAACTTTTCAAAAGTTCTACCTCTATTGGTGCAAACGTAAGAGAATCTCAAAATGCTGAAAGCAAAGCTGATTTTATCCATAAATTCAAAATTGCGGTGAAAGAAGTAGATGAAACCGAGTATTGGCTCGCGTTATGTAAAGAATTATATGGTCATGAGGAACTTACCAGCTTGAACGAACAGTTAACTGAAATACAAAAAATCATAAATAAAATAATTTCCACAAGCAAGAAAGCATAATTTGCTAATTTGCTAATTCACTAATTTGCTAATTAAATAGACATGAAATTCTTCATCGACACCGCAAATCTCGCCCAGATCAAAGAAGCACAGGCCCTTGGAATATTAGACGGAGTAACCACAAACCCAAGCCTGATGGCTAAAGAAGGCATTACCGGCGATGCCAATGTAATTAATCATTATAAAGCCATATGCGCTCTGGTTGATGGGGATGTCAGCGCAGAGGTAATTGCCACCGACTTTGAGAACATGGTGAAAGAAGGTGAAATCCTGGCTGCTCTTGACCCCAAGATCGTAGTAAAGGTGCCCATGATCGCTGAAGGGATTAAAGCCATTAAATATTTCAGTTCAAAAGGCATAAAAACTAATTGTACACTCGTATTTTCATCAGGTCAGGCACTCCTGGCAGCTAAGGTTGGTGCAACTTATGTATCCCCTTTTATTGGCCGTCTGGATGATGTTTCTACTGATGGGTTAAGCCTGATTGAGGATATCCGCCTGATCTATGATAATTACGGATTCGAAACTCAGATTCTGGCCGCTTCGGTTCGTCATCCGATGCATATTATCAATTGTGCCAAGATTGGCGCTGATGTGATCACCGGACCTCTGGCAGCGATGATTGCTTTGTCAAAACATCCTTTGACCGATAGCGGACTTGCACAATTTCTTGCTGATCATGCAAAAGCAGCAGGGAAGTAAGTTGAAAGCGGAAAGCCAAAAGCTTAAAGCTAATAGATGAAGGCTTGAGGGAAAAGCATAGAGGATAAAACTCTATGCTTTTTGTAATTTCAAGCCTCTTGTCTTTAATTTATTGAACACGACAATAAAAACTGAAATTGGACAATAAATACGATATTCTGATCATTGGCGGCGGTCCTATTGGTCTTGCCTGTGGAATCGAAGCAAAAAAAGCCGGACTATCCTACATCATTCTTGAAAAAGGATGTCTGGTTAACTCGCTCTATAACTATCCGGCGAATATGACCTTCTTTTCTACTTCCGATAAACTGGAAATCGGTGGTATACCCTTTGTCAGCAATAACATAAAGCCTACCCGTTCTGAGGCCCTGGAATACTACAGACGGGTAGCAGAGCATTTCCAACTTAATCTGCAATTATTTGAAGAAATAAGATCTGTCAGTAAATCAGGCAAAAACTATTGTATCGAAAGCAGTAAATCCCAATATGAAGCTGCTAATATCATCATTTCCACAGGATTTTATGATATTCCTAATTTGCTGAATATCCCGGGAGAAGATCTTCCGAAAGTAAAACATTATTATAAAGACCCTCATTTTTATGCCAACCAGCATGTAATTGTGGTAGGTGCCAACAATTCGTCGGTAGATGCTGCGCTCGAAACCTATCGTAAGGGCGCTCAGGTTAGCATGGTGATCCGGGAGTCGGAAATAGGTGAGCGGGTAAAATACTGGGTCAGACCAGATATCGTAAACCGGATAAAGGAAGGCAGCATTAAAGCCTATTTTAATTCAAACTTAGCAGAGATCAGGGAAAATGAAGTTGATATCATTGGCCTTGATGGAAAAATTACTCTCCGGAATGATTTTGTTCTGGCCATGACGGGTTACCAGCCGGATCTGAGTTTTCTAAAAAAATTAGGAATCAATATCTCAGATGATGAAAAACAGGTGCCGGAACATAATCCCGAAACGATGGAAACCAATATGAAAGGTATCTACCTCGCCGGAGTGATCTGCGGAGGTATGGATACTCATGTTTGGTTCATTGAGAACTCGAGGATACATGCGGAGAAGATAATTAATCAATTAAAGTTGACACCCGATAGCTATCGGGTTGATAGTTGACAGTGTCCGGGGAAAGCTTGAAATGGAGGTTCATGAGAGTTAGGAGGTTCCAGCTTTCGCTGGAATGACAATCCGAGGGGTGGAATAGGGAGATTCCGGCTTTCGCCGGAATCTGAGTGGTATCATTACTGGTGCTTTTTGGGGCACTGCGATCCTGACGAAAGTCAGGATCGCAGTGCCCCAATACTAAAAAAATGCAGGCCATCTGATAGCTATCGGATCCAGCGAAAGCTGGAACCTCATTTTGCTTATCCTATAATTTTGATAAAACAGGGGGCATGCTTTTAAAAACGTTAATAAATTCCCATTTTAAAGTTAGAGCTAGCGCATTTGACTAGAAGTTTAATTTTAATCGGACACTAATGATTATCAATTAATCATATTCAAAATCTCCCCAATCGCTTGATCACTATCAATCAATATCCCCTTCACTCCTGCTGCCTCACCAGCGATCACATCCCGTTCACGGTCGCCAATAAAATAGGATGAGCCGGCATCTATGCCAAACCGGGCGATGGCCTTTTCAAGCATTATAGAACCGGGTTTACGGCATAGACAATTCCCATTATATTCAGGATGATGCCTGCAGTAATATATATCTGCTAAATGAATCCCCTGATCAGCATAGGTCTTTATGAGATGATCATGCATACGGCCCAGCGTATCTTCCGAATACCAACCCTTTGCCAATCCACCCTGATTGGTAATAACAATCAATAAATAACCCCGCGATTGCAATTCCTTCAATGCCGGAAAATTATGCTCCAGTACTTTAAAGTCCTCGAATTTGCATACATAATCTCCGAGTTCTTTATTCAAAACCCCATCCCGATCTAAAAAAACGGCTTTTTTCATTTTATTTCTTATAATTCATATTTGGCCCTTAAACTTAAATTTTGCAGGAGAATAATTTAAATTCAAATCGCTCTTCCATATTTCAAATATCGCTAAAAGAAGTATCTTTAATTTAGAAAACCAATTAAAAAACCATGTCGGACACTACAGAAAAGAAAGAGTTTAAGCCCTATATCAGTTCAGGTAGTAATGTAGCTGAATTCACTGTAAAATCGGTGCTGCTGGGCGCAATTTTCGGGATAATCTTTGGAGCAGCAACAGTTTATCTTGCATTAAAAGCCGGATTAACCGTATCTGCCTCCATTCCAATCGCCGTACTGGCTATCTCTATTGGCCGGAAATTTTTCAAAACAACAATTCTTGAAAATAACATCATTCAAACCACAGGTTCAGCCGGAGAATCTATTGCCGCAGGTGTGGTATTTACCTTACCCGGGTTTTTATTTCTTTCAGCCGGGAGTAACAGCGAATCATTTTTTTCCTACTGGCCAATTTTCTTCCTTGCTTCATTAGGCGGTATTCTGGGCACATTGATGATGATTCCGCTAAGGCGTTCTCTTATTGTTGAAGAACATGAAGGCTTGCCTTATCCTGAAGGAACAGCCTGCGCATCGGTTCTGATTGCAGGCGAGAAAGGTGGTGATTTTGCGAAGACTGCCTATTACGGGCTTGCATTTGCATTTGCCTATGCTATCCTGCAAAAGATTTTTCATCTGATCGCAGAAGCTCCGGCATTGGCAAGCAGCCAGGCAAACAAATTCTTTCCTTCGGCAACGGTAAATGGTGAGATCACTCCTGAATATATGGGAGTTGGTTATATCATCGGTCCTAAAATCGCCGGAGTTCTGGTAGCCGGCGGTGTACTTGCCTGGCTAGGGCTCATCCCCTTAATGGCCACTCTTGTTCCTGCAGAAACTATTGCTTATCAGTTAGTTAAGCTGGGATATCTTAAAGATGTATACAGTCCCGGAGGGCCTGGCGACTGGGATCCCTTAAATATGGTCTTTGCAAATACCGCAACAGCAATATACCAGGCTTACGTAAAACAGATCGGCGCAGGTGCAGTTGCAGCAGGAGGATTTATTACTCTGTTAAAAACCATACCCACCATTGTATCCTCGTTTAAATCCAGTCTGGCATCTATGAATAAAAATAGTGACGCAAAGCGGAATATTAAGCGTACAGATGATGATCTTTCTTTTAAAATTGTAATTTTTGGAAGCCTGGGGCTTATTTTACTGATGGCCCTGCTACCGCAAATTCCCGGAGATTCCATTCTAAATAAATTGCTGATAGGTGTATTGGTGATCGTATTCGGATTTTTCTTTGTGACCGTATCCAGCCGGATCGTTGGTTTGATCGGTACGTCTTCCAATCCTGTTTCCGGGATGACCATTGCCACACTGATGGGTACCTGTCTGATCTTTATCAGTATCGGCTGGACCGGCCACCTCTATGAGCCTATGGCATTAGTGGTGGGCAGTATGATCTGTATTGCAGCAGCAAATGCGGGTGCTACATCACAGGACCTTAAGACCGGTTATATCGTAGGTGCTACTCCAAGATATCAGCAATTAGCTTTGTTTGTTGGTGCGATCGTATCTGCAGTAGTGATCGGGGTAACCCTCTCTATACTGGACAGGCCTACCGCCGAAATGACAGCACAGGGAATAACACATGCGATCGGTACTGAAACCTATCCTGCTCCGCAGGGTACACTTATGGCTACCCTGATCAAAGGTTTACTCTCGTTCAATCTCGACTGGCAATTTGTACTCGTCGGAGTCTTCCTGGCAATCACAATCGAATTATGCGGAGTTAAATCACTTTCTCTTGCTGTAGGAGCTTATTTACCACTATCCACTACCCTGCCGATCTTTGCCGGAGGAGCCATTAAAGGTTTGGTTGAAATGAGATCAAAGAAAAATGGTAATAAATCTGAGGATGAAGAACTGGGTAAAGGAAACCTGTTTGCAACTGGCTTGGTCGCCGGTGGTGCCCTAATGGGCGTTATTTATGCCTTCTTAATGGCATTTGAATCAACCGGAGGTCCGGTAGGAAGTTTGAATATGGAAGAGCACCTGAGCGGATTGCTGGGAACCGGAGCTTATCAGATTTTAGGATTTATGTTCTTCCTGTTTATGGGCTGGTCTTTATACCGTATTGCGATTAGCAAAGAAAAGTAACTCATATAGAGCAACATAGGGTAAAGAACGGGCAGAAATATCTGTTATTTACCCTATATCCATTTTTTAAATTAAATTTGAATTTTGAAACAAATT
>JBAZCD010000220.1:1503-5524 GCA_041671205.1 Pedobacter sp. | reverse complement strand
AAAAGTTCCATATGGCACTGCAGCACCCGAGCAGCTTGCTCCTCCTCCTGCTGTGCCACTTGATACTCCGAAAGTCGAATCAAGAACTCAGTCATCACAGATTGACAGTAGTATGAATGCAAGTGATCGTCTGAAATTACCTCCGGCAAGGTATGGATTAAGGGAAGTTAATGAGCGGGGTGTAGCGCTATGGATAGCTGATGAAAATCTGGATGGGACCAAAATGCTGGCTCTGCATCAGAGCGCACCTATAGGAACTGTGGTGAAGATCACAAATCCAATGACCGGCAAAAGTACATTTGCCAAAGTAGTTGGAAAATTCACACAAAACGAGTCAACAAAAGATGTTATCATTGTCATAACAAAAGCTGCAGCTGATTTAATCGGAGCATTGGATAAAAGATTTCAGGCAACCTTAATATACGGCGTTCCCAATGAGTAAAAAACCTTTCGTAATAGGTATCGCTGGAGGTAGTGGTTCTGGTAAAACATTCTTTTTGAAATGTTTTTTAAATCATTTCAGGGAAGATGAGGTTTGTCTGGTTTCTCAGGATGATTATTACTTCCGTGTTGCTCAGAATATGACAGCTGAAGAAAACAAGCTTTATAATTTCGATCTTCCGGCAACAATAGACAATAATCAGTTCTTAACAGATATCAAAAAGCTTATCCAGGGAGAAACAGTCTATCAGAAAGAATATACCTTCAACAATGCCGCTGCTGAACCTAAACTATTAGAGATCAAACCTGCCCCTATTGTAATGGTAGAGGGTTTATTTATCCTGCATTTTAAAGAAATTGCCGATTTGCTTGATTTGAAGATCTTTATCGATACAGATGAGGAAGTTGCCTTGAAACGCCGCCTCAAGCGTGATCTTGTAGAAAGAGGCTACCCTGAGAATGATGTTCTTTATAAATGGAACAACCATGTAATGCCTGCTTATAAAGATTACCTGTTACCGTACAAGGAAAATTGCGATGAAATAATTACCAACAATACGCATGTTGCTGAGGATATCATTCATGTAACAAGCCAGATATCAGGACATTTACGGAGTACTGTCCTTGCAGGCTGATACTGCCGGACCTCTTAAATTTGCATTTCAGGTATTTCTCCTGAAATGATCAGTTTTCCGCTGGTTGCATTTCTGATTTCATCAACACTTATTCCCGGGGCACGCTCCAGCAATTTGAATCCACCTTCTTCCAGTACCTCGAGTACGGCTAGCTCAGTTACAATCTTTTTAACACAATGAACACCTGTTAAGGGCAAGGTACATTTCGGAAGCAGTTTACTTTCACCGGGCTTATTGGCATGCTGCATAGCCACTATTATGTTCTTTGCAGAGGCCACCAGATCCATTGCACCACCCATTCCTTTAACCATTTTACCCGGAATTTTCCAATTGGCTATATCCCCGTTCTCTGAAACTTCCATTGCACCCAATATGGTCAGATCTACTTTTTGAGAACGAATCATTCCGAAGCTCATCGCCGAATCAAAAATTGCAGAACCAGGTAAAGTGGTAATGGTTTGTTTACCGGCATTGATCAGGTCGGGATCCTCTTCACCATCAAAAGGAAAAGGTCCCATACCCAAAAGGCCATTCTCCGACTGCAGAACGATGTTAATTCCTTCCGGAATATAATTAGCTACCAGTGTTGGAATTCCAATACCCAGGTTCACGTAATAACCATCTTTTATTTCCTTAGCAATCCGCTTTGCGATTCCGTTTTTATCTAACATTATTGATTTGATGATTTGATGATTTGGTGATTTGAAAATACTATGTCGTGCATCAGCCTGATTTTGAAGATGAAATAATCTTGGATATAATTTTTATTATAGATTGAATTTGGTCTTTTGGTAAATCTATTGTAGGTAAATCTTCTGAATGCTGTATTAAACTGAGGTAATATTCCACTTCATCTGCCTCTTTGGCTGCGATTTTCATTTTATGTATAAAGTCAGCTTTACTCTCTGCATTTTGAGCTTCCCTTACATTTGCACCTATTGAAATACCTGCACGTAAGAGTTGGTTAGATAGGGCATAATCATGACTTTGCTGCAAGATTTTTGAACACTTTATGATTTCAATAGCAAAATCAAACGTCAATTTAACAATCAAATTTTCTTTGTCATTTCTCATTTAATCATCAAATTTTCAAATCTCCAAATTGTCAAATCATCAAATCGATCGCACCGTTCGCTGTTCTATCCTTTTTTCATAATCCTCTCCCTGAAATATGCGATGCACATAAATACCCGGAGTATGGATATGATCGGGGTCGAGTTCACCTGTTTCTACAAGGTGTTCAACTTCTGCAATGGTTATTTTTCCTGCCATAGCCATTACCGGATTGAAATTTCGTGCAGTGGATTTGAAGATCAGATTGCCGGCTGTATCACCCTTCCAGGCCTTAACAATCGCAAAATCTGCATTAAAAGCCATCTCCATCAGGTAATCTTTCCCATTAAAATTACGGAGTTCTTTACCTTCTGCTACCTCTGTTCCAACACCTGCTGGAGTAAAAATAGCGGGCATTCCATAACCGGCAGCCATACATCGCGTAGCGAGAGTACCCTGAGGCACAAGTTCCACTTCGAGTTCACCACTAAGCAATTGTCTCTCAAACTCGGCATTCTCACCAACATAAGATGAGATCATTTTCTTAACCTGACGTTGTTTGAGCATTACTCCGATCCCAAAATCATCTACTCCAGCATTATTTGATATACAAGTAAGCTGATTTACACCTTTTTTAACCAAAGCATTAATACAATTTTCAGGAATACCGCATAAACCAAATCCCCCGAGCATTAATGTCATTCCGCTTTCAATATCTCTTATTGCATCATCGGCATTCGCCACTACTTTGTTAATCATGTCTGTTAGTTGGAATGCTAAAAATACCAAATCAGGGAAATATTCCCAGAGATTTACTTCTTTTTTAATACAATAATTTTATCATTTGAACCATTACTCGTGGCTATATACACTTTACCATCCGGGGCAACACAAACATCTCTCAAACGTCCATAAGTACCTCTGAACAACTCTTTTGTCTCCTCTATTTTATCACCATTCGAATTTAATTTCAGCTGGTATAAGGTCTGATCCTTCAGGGTGGCCAGGATTAATGAATTCTTTAGTTGCGGGATTGCATCATTATTATAAAAATCCAGACCGGATACCGCAAGGGTTGGCGTCCAGCTTTTAAGGGGCTCCGCGACATTATTGGAAGCACAAAATAATTGCTCTCCGCTTTCATTACATAAACCATTGACTGAAGGCCATCCGAAATTTCTGTTTTTTTGAATCTGGTTAATTTCATCATCCACGCTCGGGCCATGTTCTGAACTGAAAAGGTTGCCGTTAACAAAAACCAAACCTTGCGGATTACGATGGCCATATGACCATAGCGCATTCGCGTTGACCGGGTTATCCTGCGGAATTGAACCATCCAGGTTTAAGCGCAATATTTTCCCGCTTAAGGAATTTATGTTCTGTGCTGATGATTGATTCGAGGCATCCCCGGTACTGATAAATAATTTCAGGTCTGAACTGATGAGCAGGCGACAGCCATTATGAATATTTGAAGCAGGTATATTATCAAGAATTATAAGAGGGTTGACCAGAGAAATTCCATTATAGGTATACCTGACTACCTTTTCGGTATAAATACCTGATCTGTCATAGTTATAGGCCACAAATACATGCGGATTTATACTAAAGGACGGGTGCAGCACCATTCCCAACAATCCGCCCTCTCCTACAGATTTAACATCAGGAATAGCGTAGACGAGATTTACAGTACCATTTTCAGGATTAACACGGCTGATCTTTCCACCGCGTTCTGTCATCCAGATCATATTATCAGGCCCCCAGAGCAATTCCCATGGATAACTTAGATTCTGAGTAAGCACCTGAACATCAGTAACTGCACCAGGGTTTGAATCCGGCGGAATGACAGGGCTTTTTGAAGATTTTTTACATGCTGTTCCGATAAACAGGAATGC
>JBAZCD010000220.1:0-1493 GCA_041671205.1 Pedobacter sp. | reverse complement strand
CAAAAATCAGGAAGGTTAGTGGCTTTCTCATGCTGTTTATTTTATATATAACGCACTAACCGCTTATAATTATACGCTATTTCAGGTAAACATAAGTTATTCCATCTCCGCCTCTGTCGGCATGTTCATCCTCAATACGGCTTACCTGGGTATATTTACGTAAATATTCACGAATAAGTTTACGCAATATTCCGTCACCCTTGCCATGTATGATCTTTAAAGAGGATAAACCAAGCATTACAGCCCTGTCAAGATACTTCTTGATCTCATAGATTGCTTCTTCACCTCTTCTGCCGCGAAGGTCAAGCTCGGTATTGAATGTTGAGAAGCTCTCAGTAAGATCAGGTCCATGTGATTTTCTGATCTCTTTTGGAACAGATCTGTTGGAAATCTTTTCTACCCTATTTAGTTTCACCACAGAACGCAGGTCGCCCATTGCCAGAATCACGTTATCACGTGCAATTTCCATTACCTGACCAATAGTTTCGGAATCAATGAATTTTACCCAATCCCCGGCCTTTAGTTCTGCCGCTTCCTGAACTTTTGGAGCTTTCTTTTCCTGAACCTCATGCTTTTTTAATTCCTGCTGTAAGTTCATCCGCAAAGACTGGGTTTGTAATTTATCTGCTTTGCTTTCCCTGATCTCAGAAATCGTATTTTCAATTAGTTTGTTGGCATTTTTTATGATGCTCTGGGCTTCGATCCTGGCATTTTTTAGGATTAGCTTTTTATTTTCTTCCAGATAGGCCTTCAATTGCTCATTTTCTGCAAGCAATGCTTTGACTTTCTGTTCCTTTTTGTCTACCGAGGTCCTTGCATCGATCAGATCTTTTTTGTCCCGCTCAAGATCTACCAGCAGTGTATCCACTTTCTTTTGATAATTACCAACTTTCTTCTTTGCCGAGTCAATTACTTCGGCACTCAGACCAATTTTTTGTGCAATTTCAAAGGCATAAGAGCTTCCGGGTTTACCCAATGAAAGAATATAAAGCGGCTGCATCTTTTCATTATTGAATAACATTGATGCATTTTCGAGCCCCGGAGTAGAATTGGCAAAGGTTTTAAGATTAGAATAATGCGTAGTAACTACCCCCCTCACCTTTTTATTGTTCAGAGATTCAAGCACAGATTCAGCAATTGGTCCGCCAAACTGAGGATCAGTACCCGTACCAAATTCATCGATCAGGATGAGGGTTTTAGCATTTGCCCATTCAATAAAGTACTTCATCTTCGATAAATGAGCACTGTAGGTACTCAGATCGCTTTCTATGGACTGATCGTCACCTATATCTGCGAAGATCTGTTTGAAGATGCCAACTTTAGAATGTTCATCAGCCGGAATAAGCAAGCCTGCCTGAACCATGATCTGAAGAAGTCCAACTGTTTTCATACAAACAGATTTACCCCCTGCATTGGGCCCCGAAACAACAATTACACGGTCTTGTTCATCAATTTTAATATTGAGGGGCACAACGGATTGATTTTCCTTCTTT
>JBAZCD010000219.1:0-5574 GCA_041671205.1 Pedobacter sp. | reverse complement strand
GTCGCATATCGGCAATATTAAGCCTGGACAAGAGGCTTTTAGGTATAGAGTAACCTAGTTCCAAAGTTTTTAACCTCAAAAATGTAGCGTCTCTTAACCAGAAAGAAGAAGGGAGTCCGCTTACATCTGTACGGGTATCCAGTAAAGGCAAATTAGGGTATTTTGAATCCATACTACCTGGTCTGTATCTGTTCAACAGAAGCTCTTCCCTTGTATTTACTGCAAGCCTTCCATTTTCATGGTAGTACTGCCATGCTCTGGATTGTCCTGCAAAATTTGCAAACAAAGAGAAGTTCTTATAATCTAATGACAAGTTCATACCAAATATAATTTCAGGGGTATTAGTACGATCCATTCTGATCATATCTGAACTGGTAATGACACCATCCCCGTTTACATCTTCATACTTTAAGTCTCCGATCTTTGTTCCCTGTACTTTAGGAATTGCATCCAGTTCTGCCTGGGTTCTGATAATACCAATTGCATTGTAATAGTTTGTTGCACCAAGTACCTTATTTTGCACTTTTTGCCATTCCGGAACATTTGCTGCATCAGCCATGTAAATTACATTACTCTTTACATAAGCAAAGTTTCCGCCTACTCTGTATGAAAATCCGCTTTTCGTAGCTCTCCTGTGAGACAGTTCCAGTTCAACCCCTTTATTTTCTACAACTCCTATATTTTCACTTGGTAATACCAAACCTGTATAAGCAGGGACAGCAAGATCCCTGGTTGCCAGAATATTAGATCTTTTCTGTTTAAATAAGTCGACCGTAAAGCCCAATAAGCCATTCCAGAACAAACCATCCATTGCAATGTTTGATGTTTTCAGAACTTCCCATGTTATGTTTGGGTTAGGGGTAACACCCATGGTTGTACCGAGTGACTGTGTTGGGGTCTGTCCAAAATTATAGCCCTGGCTGCCTAAATTATAACTTTGAATATACTGGAAAGCCGGAACCCGGTCATTTCCTATTTTACCACTCGAAACTCTTAGTTTTAAATCATCTATAAAGCTAAACCGGTCTTTTATAAATTTCTCTTCTGAGGCTCTCCATGCTGCAGAGACCCCGGGGAAAAATCCAAATCGATTACCTTTCGGGAAATTTGCAGAACCATCATATCTGAAATTGAAATCAACCAGGTATTTATCCTTAAAGCCGTAGCCAAAGCGTCCGAAAACATTTTCTCTGCCTCCTTCCAATGCATAGCCCCTGGCTTCCTGTCCTGCAAGACTGCCTGCAAACAATTGGTCGACCTGAGAGGATATAAAATTTCTTCTGAAGGCTGAAAAATTGGTAGTGTCAGCTTGCTCCTGCTCTGCAGCTATGAATGTGTTTATCCTATGATCTTTAAAGGTTTTTTCATACTTAATCCGGAAATTGACCAGGGAGCCCTTAGCTTTATTGTAAGTTTGCCGTAACTGAGGCTGTAAGATACCACCACCTCCTATTGGGATATAAGTATTATTTGTTTTATTATAATCATAGACCGTCCAGGGTTTCTGGAAAAGTTTATCGACGCCCTGGTTATTTGTATAAACCAAATAGCCATCAACTCCTAATCCTTCTACAAAAGGCAATTTTACATCAAATGAAGCTTTGGTCTGAAACCGCTGCATAACTTCATTATTATTACCAGTGGCGTCTGTAACCATAACAGCCGGATTATCTCCTCTTTCAATTCCTGCAGAAGGAAAGCCATTTGACCAGTATACGGGCATCCAGGGTACAACCAGCATCCGTCCAAAAGTTGTCGCGGTACTGGAAGTTGGATAATTACCATCATCAATGCCGGCATTTACATCTAAACCAACCTTTATGTATTTATTAATATTGGCATCGATGTTAGATCGAATGCTGTAAGCTTTAAAGTTTGTACTTCCTTTTTTGAATATTCCATTTTGATTAGAATATGACCCTGACAATGAGTACTTTGTATTATCATTACCCCCTCTGACAGCAAGATTATGCTGACTTTGGAATGTATTCTTTTCTAATATTTCATCATACCAGTTTACACTTGGATAATTGACCGGATCACTTCCGTCCCTGAATTTCTGCAACTCCGCTTCAGTCCAGCGGGGAGGTTGTTTATCTTTTGCAAGAAGTTCATTGACAAACTCTCCAAAAACAGCTGAGCTAGCCATTTTTGGAACTCTGGTTGGCTGGCTCAAGCCCTGATTAAATGAATAACTGATAGACGGCTTGCCAGTAACACCCCTCTTGGTGGTTATAAGAATAACTCCGTTTGCTGCTTGTGCACCGTAAATCGCGGCAGATGCATCCTTTAATACAGATATAGATTCTATATCATTGGGATTAATCCGCTCCCATCCGCTAACTCCCTGCACTCCATCAACAACTACAAGCGGTTTTGTATTTCCTGTTGTGCTTCTTCCGCGGATCAGGATTGTTGAATTATCTCTTCCCGGCTCACCTGAACGATTAGAGGTAATAACTCCGGGAAGTAATCCTGCAAGTGAATTACTTAAATTTGTAGTTGGGCTCTTTTTAAGCTCTTTATTAGAAATACTTGCAACTGAACCTGTTAATGTAGCTTTACGCTGAGTACCATATCCTACTACAACAACCTCTTCCATTACTGAAGAGCTTTCTTTTAAAAGTATATTAAGAGTGTTTTGGCTTCCCACAGTTACCTCTTGCTTTTCATAGCTTATAAAAGAAACTACAAGTACATCGCCATCCTTAACACTTATAATGAATTCTCCATTCAGTCCTGTTGAGACCCCCCGGTTTGTTCCCCTTACCATAACACTTACACCTGGCAGGCTTGTACGTGTAAGGTTATCCAAAACCGTTCCCTTAATTTCTCTTTGGTTTTGCGCCTTTAACTGCGATGGACATAGAAAAATCAGAGATAGAATCACAATGCCCAGGCAGGGCCAAATAATCCATTTACTTTTTTTACTTTTCATTTGTTAGAGTTTTTAGGTTTAGTTTATTATTCATTATAAAATTTATTACTTGGCAGATTTATATTCTTCAAATTGTTCAGTATTATGCAATTTTCAGCATTAACGTTTAACCAAATTAGTGATAAATCATCTCCAACATAATAAATGAGGTAATAAAAGAGCGGTAACGTTATCGAAAGCGTTATCGAAAATCTGAATTGAAATTCAGAAGGTTAAGTGTCTGCCAGGAAACTGCAGGTGATGTTGAATTAACGTTATAAACTTCAGACGTATAGCTATGTTAACATTATTTCATACAATCCTGCTTTACTGTTTATCCGATCTAAGGAACCCGTATAAACTATTAGCCAATCATCAGCCACATCACTCCCTGCTCTGGCAATATCCTGAATTGATTAATTCAACTATTCCATTAAATACCTAACTTTGCAGTATGCAAATTCACATATTAAAATCAAAAATTCACAGGGTTAAAGTAACAGATGCAGATCTTAACTATGTAGGCAGTATTACAATAGATGAGGACCTGATGGATGCTGCAAATATCCTGGCAGGTGAAAAAGTACAGATCGTTAACAATAATAATGGTGAGCGCTTTGAAACATATACGATAACCGGAAGAAGGGGGAGTGGCGATATTATCTTAAATGGCGCAGCTGCGCGAAGGGTGATGAAAGGTGATGTCATCATTATTATCACTTATGCCATTATGGAGGTTGAGGAAGCCAGGAATTATAAACCGATTGTTATATTCCCGGATGAGGAAAGCAATCTGCTGAAATAAGGAAAGTATAAAAACCCTTTAATTATTCCTCTTCAAAATGAGTTTTAGAAGAGAAGGAGACTGACTGGTTAATTTCAGCAAGTTCTTCAGAACTAAGATACCTCCATTTTCCAATCGGAACATCCAGATGGATATTCATGATCCTGATGCGCTTCAGTTTTAAAACCTTATAATCAAGGTATTCGCACATCCTGCGGATCTGCCGGTTCAATCCCTGGGTCAGTATTATCTTGAATCTGTTTTTATCTATTTGCTCCACCTCGCACTTTCGGGTAATGGTGTCCAGAATTGGAATTCCGTTCCTTATCCTTTTTAGAAATTCAGGATTTATTGGCTTATTTACTGAAACAAGATATTCCTTTTCATGATTATTTCTGGCCCGCAGGATCTTATTGACAATATCCCCATCGCTTGTAAGCAAAATCAACCCTTCACTTGGTTTATCAAGGCGGCCAATCGGGAAAATACGCTTGGGATATTTGATATAATCAATGATATTATTCTTTTCAGCTTTTGTGTCTGTTGTACAAACTATCCCTACAGGCTTATTAAATGCAATATATACCGGCTTTTCTTCGGGGGTAGAAACCAGCTTCCCGTCAACTCTCACCTCGTCTTCCGGGCCAATTTTAGTCCCCATCTCAGGCACTGTACCATTTATAGTGACGCGGTTTTCAAGAATCAGTTTATCTGCGGCCCTTCGGGAACAGTAGCCTATTTCACTCAGATATTTATTTATCCGCGTCGTATTCGTATCGCTCATTTATTCATTAAATTCCATGTATCTGAATCGGGCCTGCTTATAAATTCAACATAGCCGAACCTTAAATCTTAATTGTAGTCCCAAGTACCTTCAAAAATTCCCGAATAAAAGCCGGGTGGGCAGGCCAGGCAGGCGAGGTTACCAGATTACCGTCAACATAGGCTCCATTTACCGGAATATCCTGAAATTCGCCTCCCGCTAAAGTAACTTCAGGACCGACAGCGGGATAAGCAGTCAGCTTTCTTCCTTTTACAACATTGGCAGCTGTCAGGATCTGAATACCATGGCAGATCGCAGCAACAGGCAAATTATTTTTGAAAAAGTATTTTACGATCTCCAGTATTTTTTGGTTTAGTCTTAAATATTCAGGGGCTCTTCCACCTGCAATCACCAGACCACTGTAATCTTCTGCTTTAACAGCATCAAAACTATAATTCAGCACAAAGTTATGTCCGGGTTTTTCGCTGTAGGTCTGGTCACCTTCAAAATCATGTATGGCAGTTTTGACCGTATCCCCCTTTTTCTTTCCGGGACAAACGGTATGAACTTCATAACCCACCATTTCAAGCATCTGGAAGGGAACCATTGTTTCATAATCTTCAGTAAAATCTCCGGTTAAGAATAATAGCTTTTTCATCAGTTATAAATTTTAGATGTATAAAAATACTCAATAATAGTCAGTGAATCAATTAACGCAATCAAAGGTTTTAATATTCATCCATCGCACAGCCGATTGGCGCTCCCGGAGGTGCAACCTGGTGGAGTGTTGGTTTTGCTTTTTCAGGGGATTTTATCCGTTCGAGGGTGAGCAGCAAATAACCTTTGTTTGTATTATCAGTTGCTGCTTTTAACTGAACTGAGGCAAACAGTTTCAGATCCTCAATTGCTTTTAATATCTGCGCTTTAGCGGCAAATGATGCATCATCATTGACAGAAACAGCCAGAAGATAAGTAAGCAGGAGCTGTTCATTCTGTTTTTGTATCAGCCCCTCCAAACCTTTCAGCCTTGCCGACTTCCAGGTTTTTGCGATCAATACATTGATCATTTCATCCGGGCCCAATCCCTTGTTTGAGGCCTGGTATTGTATC
>JBAZCD010000218.1:0-5579 GCA_041671205.1 Pedobacter sp. | reverse complement strand
CCAATTTTTTTTACTTTAAATCCATCGGCAAGCAGCAAAGCCATAACCTTATCTCGAAAATCACCCTGAACGATAATCTCTCCATCTTTTGCAGATCCTCCTGCCCCACATTTCTGCTTTAACTTTTTTCCGAGAATTTCAAGATCATCTGAAGTGCCTATAAAGCCGGTGACCAAAGTAACGGCTTTACCACCCCGCTGTTTTCTGTCAAGCTGCACTCTCAAATCCTGCAGACGGGGTTCCAGCGTTTCCAGGGTTTCAGAATCATCAGAAATATACTCAAAGTCAGGATCCGTGGAATATACAACCCCCTGAAGACCTTTATTCTTTTTAGACATAAATTAATTAAGGATATTTAATGAATGAGGGTTAATTCCAATTCTCAGTTCTGTTCCCATATTAACGGGATCTCCATCCAGATGAACTGCTGCAGCGCGCTCTCTCATAATACTGATCTTACTGCCCTGAATTATCTCCAGATAGTTTGATTTATGTGCATTCTTTCTGAACATTCTGAGTGCTATTGCAGGAAACTTATACAGAGGGAATGGTTTTAAGATGCAAATATCCAGCATTCCATCATCCAGGGAGGCGAAAGGAGAAATATGTGCATTATTACCATATTGAGATGAGTTAGCAACACTAATCATAAAGGCCTGATGCTCGTATTCTTTTCCGTCTATCAAAAGACGATAATGCTGAGAACGATAATTGGAAACTTCTGAGAAAGCGATTTTAATGTAGTTGCTAAGACCGCGCTTAACATTTTCAGCAAAACGTGCACTGATCTGTGCATCAAATCCGATACCGGCCATATTGAAGAATTTCCTGCCGTTAAAAGTGCCTGAATCGATTTTACTGATATGAAGCTTATTTATTCTTTTTATAGCCTGCACATCACCAAGTGGGATTCCTAAAGATCTGGCCAGTCCATTCCCTGATCCAAATGGTATTATTCCCATTAATTTATTAGTTCCCTCTACTTCAGTTGCCACCTCATTTATTGTACCATCACCTCCCACTGCAACAAGAATATCTACTCCATTTCTGAGTGCTTCAGCTGCAATAAGGGATCCGTGACCATGATATTCCGTAAAGATACATTCAGAGTCAAATTTGCTCTTATCCAGATATTTATAAACCTTTTCCGGGAAATTATATTTGGTCTTTCCACCTGAAATCGGATTAATAACGAATAAAATTTTTCTTTTCAAGTAAGTTTAGATTTTAACCCCAAAAATACTCTTATTTTTTTTTAGAACTTAAAATTTATCCTACTTTTGTGTCGCAAAAAAGTGGATCGATTTGCGTTGATTGCAACCACGTAAAAAAAAAGTGCTAAAACATTCTGCTGATTTTTACTTCGATCAAGTCTTCCCTTTCTGCTTTCTGCCATGTTATAAATGGTCTCATTTTTAAATATTTAATTAAATTTTTATGCCTTATTTATTTACCTCAGAATCGGTTTCAGAAGGACACCCGGACAAAGTTGCCGATCAGATTTCAGATGCTTTAATCGACAATTTTTTAGCCTGGGATGCAGATTCCAAAGTTGCCTGTGAAACTTTAGTAACTACTGGACTGGTTGTACTTGCCGGAGAAGTAAAATCACAAACCTACCTTGACGTACAAAGCATTGCACGCGATGTAATTCGTAAAATTGGTTATACCAAATCTGAGTATATGTTTGAAGCAGATTCATGTGGCGTTATTTCAGCAATACATGAGCAATCTGCAGATATTAATCAGGGTGTTGACCGCGTAAATAAGCAGGATCAGGGTGCGGGAGATCAGGGTATGATGTTTGGTTATGCTACAAATGAAACTGAAAACTATATGCCCCTTGCACTGGATCTGGCTCATAGGCTCTTAACTGAACTGGCCATTCTCCGAAGGGAGAACTCCGCTATAAAATATCTCCGTCCGGATGCTAAGTCGCAGGTAACTATTGAGTATAGTGATGACCACAAACCCATCCGTATTGATGCCATTGTAGTATCTACTCAGCATGATGATTTTGATACTGAGGTAAACATGCAAAAGAAAATTCAGCAGGATATTATCTCCATTCTGATTCCAAGAATTAAAGCACAGTTAAGACCTGAGCTGCAGGCTCTTTTTACTGATGCGATCAAATACCATATTAACCCAACCGGTAAATTCGTAATCGGTGGTCCGCATGGAGATACCGGATTAACCGGTCGGAAAATAATTGTTGATACCTATGGCGGAAAAGGTGCTCACGGCGGTGGTGCATTTTCAGGTAAAGATCCGTCAAAAGTGGATCGCTCTGCAGCTTATGCAACACGCCATATTGCTAAAAACCTTGTTGCAGCAGGTGTTTGCAGTGAAATACTGGTTCAGGTTTCCTACGCAATTGGAGTTAAAGATCCAATGGGAATATTTGTAGATACCTATGGTACGGCAAATGTAGATTTCAACGATGGGGAGATCGCACAAAAAATTTCCTCAATTTTTGATATGACTCCTTACGGAATTGAAACCCGGCTAAAACTTCGCAATCCGATCTATTCTGAAACTGCAGCCTATGGACATATGGGTCGTAATAGTGAGATTGTGACCAAAACCTTTAAGGGTTCAAACGGAGACATAAAAACTGTAGATGTTGAATTGTTTACCTGGGAAAAACTTGATTATACCGGGCAGGTTAAAAAGGCCTTCAATTTAGCTTAAGCTCTAATTTTATAGCTAAAAGCCTTCTTTCTATATGGAAAGAGGGCTTTTTTATTTAATATTGTATTGATGGAAGATCAGAACTTAAACCCGTGGAAGACCCTTTCGAGTGAGAAGATTTATGAAAATCCATGGATCAGTTTAACAGAACATCAGGTGATCAACCCGGGTGGGGGAAAAGGAATTTATGGTGAAGTTCACTTTAAAAATCTGGCCATTGGCATAATTCCTTTAGATGATGACAATAATACCTGGCTGGTGGGTCAATACCGCTTTCCTCTGAAAAAGTACAGCTGGGAAATACCTGAAGGTGGTGGCGCTGAAGGAACAGAGCCGATTTTAAGTGCAAAACGGGAATTGCTGGAGGAGACAGGTATCGAGGCTGAGTCATGGACTGAGATACAAAGAATTCATCTTTCCAATTCTGTCAGTGATGAGCTTGGCATCGTTTATCTTGCAAGGCAACTCAGCTTCGGCGAATCAAGCCCGGAAGAAAGTGAAGATTTGATCGTTCGCAAACTACCCTTTGAGACCGCCTATGAAATGGTTTTGAAAGGTGAAATAACCGATTCACTCAGTGTGGCTGCAATTTTAAAAGTGAAGATTTTATATTTAACGAATAAGCTTGTTTAATTACAGTTTCGTCCTTCAGCTTAATACCTTTTTATGAATAAACTATTTGGCTATATCTTTTCACCGATCCACTATTTATTTTTTGGAACTTTCCTCTGCCTGTTTCATCCGATACAATGGGTATGTTTTAAACTCGGGGGGCTGGAAGCGCATAAAAAAGCTGTCGACATGCTGAATCTCTTCCTGTTAAGCACTTATTACCTCCTGGGAAGTTCAATAAGATTTAAAAATCCATACCAATTACCAGATAAGCGGCCGATTATTTTTATTGCTAACCATCAGAGTATGTATGATATTCCGCCACTCATCTGGTTTCTGAGAAGATATCATGCCAAGTTTATTTCAAAAATTGAACTTACCAGAGGAATCCCCAGTGTTTCATTTAACCTGAAATATGGAGGCGGAGCCAATATTGACCGAAAAGACAGCAAACAGGCCGTTGCAGAAATTCTCAGATTAGCCGAACGTATGAAAACGCTCAACTGGTCTACAGTTATTTTCCCTGAAGGTACACGTTCAAAAGATGGTCGGTTAAAACCATTTGCCATTGGCGGTGTAGCCACCGTACTGAAAAAAGTTCCAAATGCACTTATTGTACCTGTTGTGATCAGAAATTCCTGGAAGTTAGTACAATACGGATCTTTTCCATTAAGTTTCGGAGAAAGAATGAGCTGGGAGATCCTGGCACCGGTGGAACCTGAAGGTAAATCTGCGGAAGAAATCATGAGTATAGCCGAAGAAGCCATCCGGAAAGCCCTCTGAAGAATTACTCAGACTTTTACCCTATATTTTTATCCTCGATCTGCTTAAAAAAGTATTCCCGGTAAGTATCCCCGATCGGAATGATCTTATCACCGATCTGAATTCGGCTTCGTTCAATACTTTCAATCTTACCCAGCGCAATGATATAGGATTTATGAACTCTTACAAAAGATTTTGCGGGTAATGACTCCTCCATTTTTTTCATATTCTGCAGAGTTATTATCCTTTCGGTCTTAGTAAAAATAGAAATGTAATCCTTAAGGCCTTCGATATACAGTATATCATCAAGGTATATTTTCTGGATCTTATGTTCCGTTTTTACAAAAATGAAATCGTGACTGCCCTGGGCAGCCAGTAACTCGGGAGCAGGGGAATGGTTATTGTTGTTTTGCAGAACTTTCTGGGCAGCTTTATAAAAACGATCGAACGCAATCGGCTTAAGCAGATAGTCCACCACATCCAGTTCGTAGCCATCCAGCGCATATTGTGAATAAGCGGTTGTCAATATGACATCGCATTTGCCGTTTATAATCTTTAAAAACTGTATCCCGGTTAGTTCGGGCATCTGAACATCAAGAAAAACAAGGTCAATGGCATCACTCTGAACCAGCGATAAACCCTCAATAGCACTGGTCGTGGTTTTTACAAGAGTCAGGAATGGGACCTTACTGATGTAATCCTCCAAAATATCCAGAGCCAGCGGCTCATCATCAACTACCAGGCAGCGTATCATTCTATAAATTTAGATATAATTCACAATTATAAATATCATTCTTATCCTCTATCAGAAGTACATACTTATCCTTGTAAAGTAAATCCAGCCGCCGGCGCACATTCTGCAGACCAATTCCACCTGTTTCATCTTTATTCTGATTGCTCTTTTTATTTATTGTGCGGAAAAATAGTTTTCCTGGTTCTACATTCAAAAATATGCTGATCGGATTTTCATTATCCGTTGCTACACCATGTTTAAATGCATTTTCGACAAAGGAGATCAGAACCAGTGGGGTGATCTTTTGTGCCCCAATCTCTCCGGTTATTTCAAATTTGATATAGGTTTTGTCTTTAAATCTTAATTTCTGTAGTTCAATATAGTTTTCAAGGTAGCGTATCTCATCAGAAAGGGCTACCTTATCTTCATTGCTTTCATAAAGCATGTATCTCATGATCTCAGAGAGCTTTAAAATCGCCTCAGGGGTTTTCTCTGCTTTCTGATAGGCCAGTGAATAGATATTATTTAATGAATTAAACAGAAAATGCGGATTGATCTGGGATTTAAGGAATGCCAGCTCTGCAATCAGTTTTTCATTCTCAAGATTGCTCTTAATCTTTTCATTTAAGAACCAGTCTGAAACAAATTTTAAAACTGTACTTAAAAAGATAAAGAAACAACTGACAAAAGCGGCACTTAAGAAATAGTCCCAAAAGCCCATGATATGCTTTCCGGAGTCCCTCTTAATGATTATATCATAGAAATAATAAGCAAATCC
>JBAZCD010000217.1:0-5587 GCA_041671205.1 Pedobacter sp. | reverse complement strand
AGCTATTTTAAGAGTTTTCAAAGTATATGTTTTAATCAGACCAAAAAATTATTAAGAAACAGTTTCACGTAGAAACACATATTAGTTTACATCGCCGCAAAGCGATGATGGAAATGTACGTGGTGTGTGAAAACTTTATTCATAATATTTGGCCCAAATAGCTTGGGAGGCATGCAAATATAGGGATAGGATATGGGAATTAAAAATTTTATATCAGTTGTTAGTTGATTAGTGATTAGTTTGTTGGAAAAGAGGCTGCTCATTTGACATCAGCAATCATCGTCCTTATTCCTTGCTCCTTATCCAAAACAGTTGTCTGTTATCAGGTATTGGCAGTCATCATTACCTGATACGAACTGAAACAGCAATAAGTCTAACTGTTAAAACTAAATACTCACTTCCCTTTCGCACCTCATTAATTATCATTAAATTTGGTACTTAATGAGATTCCTGTCCCCCGGATTTTTGTTTGCCCTTCTGACAATCGCCATACCTGTCATTATCCATCTTTTTAATTTCCGGAAGTTTAAGAAAGTATATTTCAGCAATGTTCGTTTTTTAAAGAATGTACAGATCCAGACATCTTCCAGGCAGCATCTGAAAGACAGAATGATTCTTGCCTCACGCATCCTGGCTATTACCTTTCTGGTACTTGCCTTTGCCAGGCCCTACATCCCTGCAAAAGAACAGCAAAATGCCTTTCAGCAGCAGGTTCTGAGCATTTATATTGACAATTCCTACAGCATGGAGGCCGTGAATAAAGAGGGTACCCTGCTGGATGAGGCTAAAAGAAGGGCAAAGGAGATCACTTCAGCCTATAACCTGAATGATAAATTTCAGCTCCTGACCAATGATTTTGAAGGGAAGTATCAGCGGCTTCTGAATTTTGATGAGTTTCAGACAGCCGTCGATGAAGTGAGTATCAGTGCTGCTAACCGCAGGCTGGATCAGATCATCCGCCGTCAGAAAGATGCATTTCTGAAAGAGCCGAACTCCCGTAAAACCATTTATCTCATTTCCGATTTCCAGAAAAATATGCTGCCGGAAGGTAATATTGCCCCCGACAGCTCAGTAATAATCCGTCTGATCAGATTAAATTCGAATCCCCAGCCCAATATTTCTGTTGATTCAGTATGGTTTACATCGGCCATACATAAACCTGGTGATAGCGAAAAGCTGATTGTCAGGCTCAGAAATAATTCTGATGAAGAGGCTGCAAATATTCCTGTAAAACTACTGATCAATAAACAGCAGAAGGCCATCGGTAGTATGATCATAAAAGCCCGCAGTACTGCCATAGATACCTTGTCATTCAGTGGTTTACAATCAGGATGGCAGGAAGGAGAACTAGCGATCACTGATTTCCCTGTAATTTTTGATGATCATTTCTTTTTCAGTTTTAATGTTCAGAAGTCCCTTCCCCTGCTAATTATCAACGGAGCCGGGGAGAATGAATATCTGAACTCAGTTTACCGCTCTGATCCGTTTTTTAAAGTGAGTAATGTATCTGCAGGCAATATCAATTACTCAGGATTATCCGGTT
This sequence comes from Pedobacter sp., assembly GCA_041671205.1. Classification (GTDB taxonomy): domain Bacteria; phylum Bacteroidota; class Bacteroidia; order Sphingobacteriales; family Sphingobacteriaceae; genus Daejeonella. The sequence goes on along the minus strand of JBAZCD010000217.1, from coordinate 4,044 downwards.
ATCCGCTGATCATTCTGAATGAGCTTGCACAGATCAGTGAAGGTCTAGCCCAGCAGCTCAATATCCATGTCCGCAATGGCGGAAGCCTGATCGTGTTTCCTGATCTTGGGAATGATCAGGCTGCATTGCAGAAATTTCTTCAATCGGCTGGAACGGATATTCCGGTGCAGGTTCTTCGTGCTGAAGCCAAAGTTTCAGATATCAATCTGCAGCATCCTGTTTTTAAAGGTGTTTTTGAAAATATTCCCCAAAAGATTGATCTGCCAATGGTTAAGCAATACCTCCGTTATAGTTCACAGAACAATACAAACAGGCAGAATTTAATGGAGATGCCCGGAAAAATCGCATTTTTCAGTGAATATAGGGTCGGTGCAGGAAAAATTTACTTATCAGCAGTGTCTTTGAACGCTGAAACAAGTAATTTTGCCAGACATTCAGTATTTGTGCCTGTCATGTACCAGACTGCCCTATTATCTCTTCAGGATCAGAACCTGTTTCATAAACTAAACAGGGAGCAAGTGATTGAATTACCGAAAATTTCTTTAAACTCAAATCAAACTCTTAAATTAAGGAAAGAAAAGTTTGAGGCAATTCCCGATCTGAGGCAAAATGAAAACTTATCGCAACTTTATATTGCCGATCAGATCAAACAAAGCGGCAATTACCAGTTATTAAAAAACGATAGTTTGCTGTCAGTACTTTCATTTAATGATGCCGGAACAGAATCAGATATGACCTTTGCAAATGATGATCAGATACGGGAAGTATTTCCTCAACAGAAAATTGATTTGCTGAATACGGATCACGGCTCCTTAAAAAATGCAATAAAATCTATAAACCAGGGGACATCTTTATGGAAAGTTTGTCTGATATTGGCTCTGGTTTTTTTCGCTGCGGAGATTTTATTGATCCGATTTTATAAAAAGACTCAAATTAAACCACTAAACAATTGAAGAATTTATTAATCCAGTCTGCAACAATATTAGACCATCAAAACCCTTTTAACAGAAAAGTTGCTGATGTTCTGATCCTTAACGGAAAGATCTCTGAAATTGGAAAGAAGATCAGCGCTCCTGATAAAAATACCATTACTATTTCTGCAAAAGGCCAGTATCTTTCTCCTGGTTTCTTCGACCTCAATGTAAATTTCGGGGAACCGGGGCTCGAGACCAAGGAGGATATGAGGACAGGTTGTCTTACAGCCGCTGCCGGAGGGTACACCGGCCTTGCCCTGATGCCAAATACCCAGCCACCGGTTCATTCAAAAGCCGAGGTCTCTTACCTGATCAATAAAGCGCAGCATGAGCTGATTGATATTTATCCTCTGGGCTGCATAAGCCATAACAGGGAGGGTAAGGAACTGGCCGAAATGTACGATATGCAGCAGGCCGGCGCTATAGCCTTTACTGATGGTAACAGGCCCGTTTCAAATGCGGGTTTGATGAGCAGAGCGTTATTGTATACCAAATCATTCAGTGGACTCATATTCTCTCATGCCGAGGATCAGGATATCGCGGGCAAAGCGAAAATGAATGAAGGTGTGATGAGTACTTTCCTCGGGATGAAGGGAAATCCAGCTCTTGCTGAAGAATTGATGATCTCCCGGGATATTTATCTTGCAGAATACAATGATGCCCGGATCCATTTCAGCACGATCAGTACAGCAAAGAGTGTGGAACTGATCAGAAAGGCAAAGAAAGCCGGAATTAAGGTTACCTGTGATGTTGCGGCACATCAGCTTGCATTTACTGAAGACGAACTGGAAGGATTCGAAAGTAATTATAAGGTAAAGCCACCCTTACGGACTAAAAAAGACCAGAAGGCATTAATTGCAGGTTTGAAAGACGGTACTATCGATGCGATAGTATCACAGCATACACCACACGAAATAGAGTTTAAAAATGTGGAGTTTGAGATCGCCTCTTATGGTATAATTGGCCTTCAAACAGTACTGCCGGTTGTCTTAAATGCGGGATTAAGTCTGGAACAGATCCTCCAGAAAATGGCCATATCTCCCAGGAATATTCTCGGAATTGCAATTCCTGAGTTGAAAACCGGAAATTCTGCTAACTTTATTCTGTTTAACCCCGAAGAAGAGTGGATACTGAACGAGGAAACGAATAAGTCTAAATCTTCAAACTCTCCTTTTATCGGACAACGTTTGAAGGGAAAGATTAAGCTTGTATATAATAATGGCCAGTACATTATCTTTTAAACAGATTATATGAATAAAAGTATAAATCGGGCAATGATTGCGGCTTTAGCCCAGTTTGCTTCAATTAACAAGCAGGATTACAAGCCCTTTTCACAGGCACTTACGGGTGTCTTTAACTTAGAAAAGACTTATCTGGAAAAGGTTACAGCACTGGATGGTGTATTTGATGATTATCCGGTTTTTGAAGCGCTTCGGGAGCTGTTCTTTGATCTTTTGCTGATCAATTTTTTCAATGAAGATGTGCGTAAGCTGGAGGAAGATTACCTCGATTCACCTGAATGGGAAAAGATTGAAGAAAAAACACTTGATCGCGGTACTGAGCTTTTAAACCTGCTGCTTTATTTACAGGAGTGTCATGATGAAGCCATTGAGCCCGAGTTAAGTGATTTCCTTCGGGAATTTTTACTTGTTGATGAAGATGAATTTCAGGACGAGCACCGCATCTACGAAGAGGTAATTGCGAATCAGATATTAGTTGAAAGCGATCTGAAGGAAGTGGCACGTGTCACTGCCGACATACCCGATGATTCTGAATTGAAGGAGTTATTTTATCCTATGATCGGCTTTTTCAGGGATTCTGATCCATCTGATGAAGATTTCAGGGATTTTGTAAAGAACAGTGCTAATCCTGATTTTGATTCTGCCGTCTATTCTCTATTGATTTCATATAACTCTCAAAACTAAACCAAAACTAAAAAAATGGAATTGTCACTAGAAAATGTAAACAAAGCCGCAAGCACTAATGGGGTGATTATCGGCATTTTATCTACCGCAATTGGTGTGGTCACTTTTTATGTGTTCCCATCATTGCTTGGCTCTATGTCATTCGGTATAGCATCGCTCATAATCTCGCTGCTGATCTATATCTTCTTTACTCTTGATCTCAGGAAAAAGGTCGGAGGATTCTGGAGCTTCAGAGAAGCGCTAAAAGCAATATTTATGATGGCTTTTATTGCAGGATTAGTTTATTCTGTAGCTAATTTTGTTTTTTATAGGTTTGTTGAACCCGGCGCATTTGAAAAGATCTCAGGATTTATGGAATCCGGAATGTCGCAAACTTTCGAGAATATGGGGATGGAACAGGAGAAGATAGATGAAGCGGTTGCCAAGCAGATTGAGGGTATGAAAGCTCAGTATGACCCAAGCCCGGCACAATTCTTTAAGAATCTTGGAATTGCCGTGATTGTTCAATTTGTCATGTCACTTATTTTTGCGGCGATATTCAAAAAAGAGGCACCTGTTTTTGTATCGGGCACGGAGGAAGAGGAGGAATAGTACATCTGAATAATCTGACGTGCAGATTTTATCAATTTTAATGATGAGATTTGCACGTTTTTATTTGAGAATGATGATTGAATACTAAAATCTCACAGCTCAAATTGTATAGCTCAAATCTCATAGCTCAAATGGATATATCTGTAGTTGTTCCTTTATATAATGAAGCAGAATCACTGCCCGAACTTGTCGGCTGGATCGACAGGGTAATGACTAAAAATGGATTCAGCCATGAGCTTATCCTTGTTGATGATGGAAGTAACGATGAGTCCTGGGAGATTATTGAGAAATTAAAGGGACAATACCCTTCCATTGTGGGAATCAAGTTTCGCCGCAATTATGGCAAATCTGCCGCTCTGAACGTTGGGTTTGAGGCCAGTCAGGGTAATGTAATCATTACTATGGATGCTGATCTGCAGGATAGCCCGGATGAAATACCGGAACTGTACAGAAGGATTGTTGAAGAAAAGTTCGATCTGATATCCGGATGGAAACAGAAACGCCATGATCCGCTTTCCAAAACTATTCCGACGAAACTATTCAACCTGGTTACC
>JBAZCD010000216.1:0-5603 GCA_041671205.1 Pedobacter sp. | reverse complement strand
GATCTGTTATCTGCAGAAAGAGTAGAAGTAATATCATTACGTCCTGTTAAGGTTAAGAAAAGGTAATTTTTGTAATCAAAAGTCGCCTCTCCGAAGAAACCATTAGAACGATATTCGTTTATTCCCTGTGATACGGCCAGAGTTTTTGCATTCATCAGCCTGAAATCATTATAAATGCTTAAAACACTGCCTAATACACCGTTATCTTTGGTGCTCCGGTCATAAAGTTCATATCCCAGTCTCAGGGTTCCGCTTATATCTTTTGTGATTTGTTTAGTAGCAGTTGCCAGGAAAGTGGAATTGATCGCACGGTATTGAGTGAGGTATTCACCCACAAAACCATCGGCATTATCATAAACAGCTTCTCCGGGTATACCTAATCTTCCGGGAGCGGTACGTTTACGGCTGTCAGTATAAGTATCAACACCTACCCGATAGTTGAAATTTAACCAGCTTGTAGGAGCATAACCAAGGTTTGCGCCTGCGATGAAGCGGTTAACGTTATCTTTAAGCCTGTTTGTAGCGGCTCCAAATATCGGGTTGTTGGTACCTCTGTATTTTTGGGTTCCGTTCGCATTCAAATAGTCTCTCACGTCCCATCGGCCTGAAAAATAAGTTAAACTTTCACCATACCGGTCGGCATCATAACGATAACCTCCTGAATTGTTAAAGCTCATGTTAACGCCAGCTACCACTTTAGGACTAATCTTAATATCTGTATTTAACCTTGCAGACAGATTCTGATAATCTGTGAAAGGAAGCATACCATCATGATTGAACTGAGATACTGATGAGAAGAATTTTACTGCATCAGAGCCTCCGGTAACAGAAACAGTGTTTCTCAACTGGCTGCCGGTGTCGAATGCATTTTTGTAATTTTCGTAGATAAAATCAGGATGAGTGGGGTCAATAACCTTGGCCTCAGCAATGGTTGGTCCCCAGGCCGGACCAAGTCCTATTGGAGTATAGACACCTAAAATTCCTGCTGTATATTCTTTCTGAATGGCAGGAGTTTTATTAATGTTCTCAAAACCATAGGTGCTTGAAAAATTAGTTCTGACTTCATTGCCTTTTCCTTTTTTGGTAGTAATCAATACAACTCCGTTTGATCCTCTCAAACCATATAATGCTGTTGCAGCACCTCCTTTAAGGATATTGATCGTTTCAATATCATCCGGATTAATGTCGGAAACCCTGTTACCTACCGAACGAACGTTTGTACCTGCTCCGGCTCCCTGTGTAGAAGTTGAGTTGTCTATCTGTACTCCGTCAATAACATAAAGCGGGTCGTTGGATGCGGATGCATCAATAGAATTGATACCCCTGATGCGGATATTCGCACCCTGGCCAGGGCCACCACCAACACTGCTGATAGTTGCACCTGCAACTTTACCCTGCAATGCGTTCAGTATGTTTGGCTGACGGTTGATATTTAATTCTTCGGCATTGACACCCTGAGCAGCATAACCTAAAGATTTTTGCTGGCGGGCAATGCCAAATCCTGTAGTTACAACTACTTCTTCCAGTTGTTTACTGTCAGTGTTCATTGCAATATCAATCGTACTTTGGGTGCCGACACGTACTTCCTGTACTGAGAAACCAATAAATGTGAATACAAGTGTGGCTTCATTTCCGGGAACCTTAATACGGTAATTACCGTTAGGGTCTGTTGTTACTCCTGTACTGGTTCCTTTTACTCTTACGCTTACTCCCGGAAGACTTGATCTGTCTTCGGCGATGGTAACTTTACCGCTTATCTCCCTAATCTGTGCATTGACGCTTATGGTTAGAAATAATAAAATGGGTAGAAATAATAGTGTAGAGATTTGTTTCATAAAAAACTGGTTTAGTTTAAAAATTAATGTGAAATTATAAAAAAATAAGTTAATGAAACTTTCATACTATATTTTTTTATAAAAGCATACTAAATTTTCCGGTGAAAAATATCTCCGGAATTTTCAGTTAATCATGAATGAAATAAAGATCTATCTGATCGAATGAGGAGTCAGGCATCACCCATGTTCATCATAGAAATTAAACAAACAGATAAAAATAGTATGCTTTCAGATACGAAAGAGTGGTCTTTTAAAGAGAGCGGCGACTGCAAACAGAAGAAATATCAGGAACGTAGTAAAAAAACAACTACTATCTGATATACTCACGATCTTCATCGCTCAGCTGGCCAGGATCTTCATCCGACCAGTTGTTCTGAGCCGGCTCAGAACTATTTGAAGAGCCTGATGGTGGGCTTTTTCGTGGTCTCCCTGCCATAAATCCTACAATCAAACCTAAACCGAACATCACACCCAGTACTGCCAGTTTCGGAATTTTTGCATCACCGAATATCCAGAAGTGGATCTCTTCAGTATTATTCATGAGTATAATGGTCACCAGTACAGAAACAATGATTATAAATATGGTTTTAAAAGTCATTTTGATTAGGGTTGATACTTTTTCTAATATCCGTTATTGAAATGTGAAAATAGTAAATTATAATTCCTGATTTAATTTCCCGGAACCTTTCTGATCAGAATGCTGAATATAATACCTAATAGAAGCGGTCTTAGAAATCATATGAAAACCCTAATTCAAAGATTGGATTCTTCATGCCTGCCTCTCTGGCAAAGATCAGCTTGCCTGCAAGGTCAAAATTGGGGAGATAAAAGCGCATGATGTTCATGTCAGCGCTTAGCTCAAGACCAAAAGTACGGGCCTGAAAGGGGGTTCCTTTACCTATATTTTCAAAATCTGCAAAAAATCCGCCCTTAACTCTTTTGATATAGGCAAATGGCCCTATTTCTGCGTCCGGATAAAACAATGGGAAACGATAATCAAGTAATAGTGTGTTTCTGAGTTGTGAAGTCTGGCTTAGATTGCTGTAACCGCTGATCCTTGGGATTTCAATATTGAAATCATAGGCGCCATTGTTCTCCTGATAGTTAAAACTGGCTTGAAATGAATGATTGCTAAGAAATCCGGGGGTAAAAAACAGGCTTCTGAATGCAAGGAGCATACCTTTTGTCTGGTTTTCAAAAGGAAGATGAAAATATGACAATGAAAAGTTCTGTCCCCAGCGGGGTGCCAGGTCGCGAACGCTTCTTTGTGTGTTCCGGTTAAGATACAGCTGATATTGCATAGGAAATTTCAGCTTATCGATAAAGTTAACCGGCCTGTTTTGAATTTCATACCTGGATGTATAACTGCTTGAACTCCGGATTCCCATGCTGTAGGTTTTATTCAGCCTGTTAAAAGTAAATGGGATGCTTAATTCAGCTTCCATGAAATTTTCACGCCAGTTTACAGGAATCAAGCGATTATTTTGCCTGTAATTGGTTAAACGTGCACGGTTTATATATCTGAAGTCCAGAATAGGATAGAAACGCTTATAGGTAAAACCTGCCAGGTACTCGCTTTTTCTTAAGCCCGAATTAAATTGGTAACCGCCATACAGATCGAACGTGTTCAGTTGATTGTTGGATTTAACCTTTAAGCCAATATTCAGGTCATTATCAAAATCATTCTTTCCTGCAACCGGAGACAGGCTATGGAAATAGAGCAGGTTATTTAATTCCCTGTACGGTTGGGAAGAATATTTTTTTTGTGGTATTGAGTCGAGAATGGTGGCATTTGCCTCCTGGGTAACCAGCGGAGCGGCATAATCAATAAATGTATTCGGAGATGCGGAAGCCGGATTTTCGAATAGCTGTTCATAGGGAATGGAGCTTATATCATATCCGTGCACCTGGTAATTATTGAATAGTACCTGGTTGCTTTCTTTATGGTAGGATGGATTCGTAGCCCCGTAATTGGCTGAGGTGACTTGAATAATCCTTGATTCCGGCGTACTGCAATATATGTTATTCAGACCGTTATAATGAGCTCTGAACAAGATGTTTCTGCCGGCATAAACCGGACGGGTGATCTGTTGCCTCTGAAATGGAACAACAATTCTGCTGCTTCCCGTTGCGCGGTCAAATTCAAGGAGGGAAGCACCATCTTTACTCATAACAACGCAGATTATTTTATCTCCACTGTCATTATAAGATGGGGTTTGCAGGCTATAGCCTGATGATGCAGGATATTCTCTAAGTTCTTTTCCTGTTTCGGCATCCAGCTCCAGCAATGAGAAGCGGTTCCCGGTACTGATTTTAACAGCTGCAATCATTTTCCCATCTGCAGACAGACAAGGGGAGAATAAACGGCTTTTGAAGGTGAGCTGCTTATATTCGGAACGATCAGTATCATAAATGTTGATCACATTGTAAGAGCGTTTCTTATACCTTTTATCAAATCTGAATTCATCCCAAACTATTTTACCTGAGGCGTATTTGAAATTAAATTCAGTTTGAAAACCAATTTTACGGAGGATATGTTCCTTGCCCGAAGTATCAATACGGATTAATGCAGGTGTATGGGTAAGATTATGTCTGAGGGCTATAATTTCACCTTCTGGTGTTCTTACCGGAAGCAGATAGTCGGCAGGCAAGGTATTTGTCCGTTTATTAATCGGTACATATTTCTTTGAATTCAAATAGACTGCCTGTTTCTGCCAGAGTTCCCTCAATTCTGCTATAGTTGAATCATGTAGTGCTTTGCTGTTAAGTCCGGTGAATTTTTTTATTGAATTACTCAGGCTGTATGGCCTGAAAGGATTCCGCATGATTCTGGTCATAATACTGTCAAGAATACCTCTGCCATAATCTCTTCTTAGTTTTGTAGTCATGAAATAACCCAGCTGATAATATCCGGGTGTCCTGTCTTTCAAAGAGCCAAGGTAATTCTTGGAATAGGAGTAAGAAGGGATACTTAGTGTATTTGTTCTGAATATTAACTCCCAGTCTGGGAGCCTTCCGCGACCTGCCTGGCTAAGGGCAGTTTCAATCCCAACCGAATCTCCCTCGAAGAACCAGGGAGGGAGTGTGATCCCGAAAATTGCAAGGGCTAATTCTTCAAATAAGGGTGCCCTCAGCTTACCTGTTAATTTATCAAATTGCACCACATGCCTGAGTTCATGAACTGCAAGACTGTTCAGCCAATCCTGGTAGTCGAGATTTTGGGGTGGGGTAGTATAGAACTCTGAACGCCTCGGGCCCAGCTGAACAAAACCATTGGAAATGACGCTTTGGTTTTGCAAAATAATAGAGATCCTGCGAGGGGTTTTATTCAGTGATCTGCTTACACCTGAGATAATATATTCGAGCGTATTTGACATCCTCTGAGCTTCATCAGCCAGCTCTTCAGGGTATATGATTTGAAAATTTCCAGTCCTGATCTGCAGCCATTTCATGCCCGGAGGATTCTGTTCGCTGCCAAAAAACTGTGCAAAAACAGATACTGAATTAATGCATAATATAATAAGCATAAATATACTGATATATAGCAATTTAAGTTGATATATTTTCATTTGTTTATTCAATTGCTAAAATAGTTAGTTAATGGCTTGAATTTGGTTATTATTTATATAAACTAATTATTATTAATAAATATATTAAAATACTGATTTACAAATAATTATAAATTATGTATTTGAAATTAAATTGGCACTCATATACTTATCTGACCCGTTTTTTAGCATGATAAAACCAACCAATCACTAACTGATG
>JBAZCD010000215.1:0-5608 GCA_041671205.1 Pedobacter sp. | reverse complement strand
AACCACCTGCCTTCAGAATTAATTCTTCCAGGATCATTTTTTCTTCAAAATCAAAAGTACCCGGATTCCTTATCTCTCCATCAATACTCACCTTATACTCTTCTTTCAGATCGAATATAGAGGAGATGGTAATCACATCTTCACGCATCAATGGAATATCCTTTGTACTTCCTCTCAAAATTCCGGCAATGTCAACAGAAATTAATTCAGTTTGATTATCTGCCTTCAAACGGGTAATATATCCCCTTTGCTGAAATGCATCTTCCTTCAAGCCTTCAGCCTTTTTAATCAATTGAAAAAGTGTTAAACCCTGCTCTAACTCATACGCTCCTGAACGAAAGACCGCACCTTCAATCCTAACCCGGTTAACAAACCTTTCCAATACCCGGTCGACAAAATACTTATCTCCGGTATTGGGTTGATATGCTGTAAATTGATCAGAACTGATATCTGTAATTCTGCGTTCAGTATCTGTATTCTTTAAAACCTTAATCCTTGCTTTAAAAGCATTTTCAGTAAAATCACCGGCAAAATTCAGCAGATCTCTAAAAGACTCATTTGAACGTAACTCAAAAATTCCGGGACGCTTGACTTCCCCTACAATTTCTATACGCGACTGGTATACCGGAACACGAATAATATCCTGATCCTGCAATCTTAAATTATCAGTCATTTCTCCCTTCATCAGGAAATCATAAATATCCAGAACCGCTATCCTTTTCCCTCCTCTTATTAACTCGATATTACGGAAAGAGCCTTTCTCTGTAGGACCTCCGGAAGAATAAAGGGCATTAAACACATTTGCCAGGGAAGGCAGGGTATAAGTACCCGGCTTCACAATCTCACCGGTCAGAATTACTTTAATACTCCGGATACTGCCGATAGCAATATTTAATTTTGTACCCCCGTTACGCAATCCGGCATAAACGCTTGACATACGGGATCTGATCCTTGATAAAGCTGCTTCTATAGTCAGCCCCGAAACCGGAACTACACCTACATATTCTATATTAATATTTCCTTCAGGGCTCACCTTCAGATTATAAGAAGCTTCTGAATTTCCATAAATATCAATCAATAGCTCATCATTCGGACCGATTACATAATTCTTCGGGGTAGCGATATTCAGGTTAGGTTCAAATGTTAATTTAGAATTTTTAAAAAGATCAGCACCAAATATCTTCGAACGAAGTTCATTATATGCCTTTTCAGCTTCTGTTTCAGGATTTTTTCGAACTTCGGTACTATCCTGTTCGAAATTTAATTCTCTGCCACCGGATTCGCCTTTAGCTGGAACTTTATTGGGATCTGCCTGAACAGACTGCTTCTTGGCGTCTGTTTTCAATTTATCAACGCGCTCCCTTAACTTTTTAATTTCCTCAGGACGCATTCCACGGGTCTGGGCAATTTGCTCCAATTGGGCATCTCCCATACCGCTTGCTTCCGCCTGTCTCATAAAAGCTCTTACCTGATCATCACTCAATTCATCCACACGGATATTACTCAGATTTTGAGTATTCACCTGAGCAATAGCAGGGATACTCATACTTACCAGGATAAGGAGAGCCAAAAGGCTAAGTATTCTCTTTGAATGAGATAAGAATTGAGAATTGAGAATTGAGACCTGCCCGTCCGGCAGGCGGGTAGGAGAATTGATTAACGCCATGTTATACTTAAATATCTTCAGAATGTAGTAGTTGATTAACAAATTTATACATGTTCTAAGCTGCTTGATATGATGTTTACCTAAATTAAAACTTACAACCTATAACTTACAACTTCAAACTTTAGCCCGCAAAGCTAATTAATCTTCTCTTTATTTGGATAATTGATTTTGGTAGTAATGTTATTCATTCAAATTAAACTAGAGTTGATGTGCGTGGCGGATAGTTTAACCGCAGAGAGCGCAGAGGTTTTTCGTCCGCTCGGCTGATGCCGTTTGGATGGGCAAAGGTCGCTAAGGCATATCTTTGTGTACAAATAGCAGCGTTTTTTAACACCGGGGGCACGGAGTTTTACACGGAGGCTGGGTAGTTAAATTGTAAAGCAAAGAGTTAATCCAGACTTGGCGCTCTTTGTGATAGCCCTGGCGCGCTTAGCGGTTAAACCCCGCGTACTATTAGGATTAAACTTAAAGGTTAATAATTTATAATAATTAAATCTTCTATTCAAAAAATCATTTACCTGCTTTATATGCTTCTTAGGATTTGATGACCGATAGGCGCCAAGATAGAGTTCTCCTAAAACAGCAAAAGGAATATCAACGAACTTTTTAGTTTCGAGGAACGCCACGACTGAAGGGTTTCCCTTGAATAACTCAATGACAATATTTGTGTCTAAAAGAATGTTATCTCCAGTCATCAGGATGGATAGTCTCACACGATTCCGCTATGATTCGCTCCATTTCTTCAGCCTCATCTTTCGACCAAATACCTGAAAAATCTTGGAAAGCAGGCTCTTTCTTTGCAAGCCTGCCTTTTCCTGCTTTTTTCAGAAAATCCTCTAAAGCAGATAAAGTAGCTTCACTTCGTATTTTAAGTACCTCTTCAATCAGGTGTAATTTTCTTGCTTCTGAATACATAATTCAAATTTAACAATTATTCTGCAAAAATTATTCCTTATTTGAACAGTACTTAGCGCTTCATTTTTAAAAACTTTATCCACCTGATAAAAATCAATCAGATCAATTTTAAAAGGAACTATACTCTCTTCCAGATCAGATTCTAAGTTTGCCATAATAATGGATGGCAGAGGTCCCACACCCAGAATTCCAACATCAATGTCCGATAGCTCTTTGGCGTTACCGACCGCCCTGCTTCCAAACAGAAACACAGCAAATTCATCTTTTGGGACGTGCTTTAAAACTATATGCTTAACGATATTAAGATAATCCAATTTCATTTTAAAACCTTTACATTCATATTGTCATTGGTAGGAGGAACGACCAAAGCTATCTCTTTACCATAATCTATCAGGAGATTGCCGCGCTGCACTCGCAATGACAGCTAGATTTACTCAAAATAATTCAATGTATTAAACCCACCCTTTTTAAGGTATTCATCTTTTTTCATCAAATGCAGGTCAGATAATATCATTTCCTTTACAAGGGCAGGAAGATCATATTTAGGTTTCCATCCCAGTTTGGTATTTGATTTGCCCGGATCACCGATTAACAGGTCCACCTCAGTCGGTCTATAGTACTTCGCATCCACTTTTACCACTGTAGTCCCCGGCCTAAGGCTTTCCACTTTAAGCTTTAAGCTTTTAGCTTTAAGCTCATCAATATCAATGATCACCCCTCTTTCCTGCTCATCCTTCCCGCTGAATTCCACCTCTATTCCCAATTCAGCAAAACTCATTTTCACAAAATCACGAACCGTTGTGGTCACCCCGGTGGCAATCACAAAGTCTTCCGCTTTATCCTGCTGCAGAATCAACCACATGGCTTCGACATAATCTTTGGCATGCCCCCAGTCGCGCTGAGCGGAGAGATTACCCAGGTATAAACAATTTTGCAGTCCAAGGGCAATCTTTGCTGCGGCTCTGGTAATTTTGCGGGTTACAAAAGTTTCACCGCGCACCGGACTTTCATGATTAAACAGAATACCATTGCAAGCGAACAAATTATAAGCTTCACGGTAATTTACAGTGATCCAATAAGCATACATTTTAGCCACTGCATAGGGAGATCGCGGATAAAATGGAGTTTTTTCAGATTGAGGAACTTCCTGCACCAGGCCATATAATTCTGAAGTAGAGGCCTGATAAATCCGGGTCTTTTTCTCCAATCCTAAGGTACGTACAGCCTCAAGGATCCTTAATGTTCCAATTCCATCTGCATTCGCTGTGTATTCAGGTGCCTCAAAGCTGACATGAACATGACTCATTGCCGCCAGATTATAAATCTCATCGGGCTGCGTTTCCTGGATAATACGGATCAGATTGGTAGAATCGGTCAGATCGCCATAATGCAATTTTAATCTGACACCCTCTTCATGCGAATCATGATATAAATGATCTATTCTATCTGTATTAAATAAGGAACTTCGTCTTTTTATCCCATGTACAAAATAACCCTTCTTCAGAAGGAATTCGGCTAAATAGGCTCCGTCTTGTCCGGTTATTCCGGTAATTAATGCTGTCTTCATGAAGAAAGTATTGAGTATTGAAATAGTATATGCTAATTCTGAAAATTCTGCCTCCATCATAGATTTTGTTAGTTATGCAATCTTACAAAATTTACAATTTAATTAGTTTTAAAGAGTGCTCTGGATATGGCTCCGCCCTTTCAGTCACATTTTCAGGCTGCGACATTCGTATAAAATACAATGATCAGGAATCCCTTAGGACACCTGCAGTTTCTCAACGATATTTCTTCGCAGATCTACTTTTACCTGTAGACCCAGATCTTCTAAAAGCAGAAGCGCATAACTACCCTTCTTTTCCAGAACTTCGGCTTCTTTATCCATCAATGCTCCTGAACGGATCCGGATCCTGTCATTGATATTCAGATTCTCTGCTTGTATGCTTTCATGATCGTATTCGATCAGCCAGTTTTTCAACAGATTCATTTCCATTTCCCGGATAATAGCCGGCTTTCCGCAATGGTACACATAGCGCACCACACCCGGAACTGAAAAAACAGTATCCCTTTCCCGATCCTCCAGACTGACAAAACAATAGGATCTGAACAGAGGCTCCTCCACCCATTTCCATCGGTCACTCCAGAGTTTTTTCCTTTTTAACAGCGGACAAAATACCTCTATGCCGGCTTTAGCCAGCTTATCCGCAACAATTTTCTCCGATCGCGATTTCGTATAGATTACATACCAGTTCATACCGGATGATCAAAAATCAAAACCATCTCCTTATGATGCTTTTCGACATACACCTCCGCATCTTCCTTTTCAAATACCAGATAACGGATCTTTCTGCCGATCAGGGGCTCAGCCTTCTCCACCAGATTACTCAGGTAATTACGATCAATATGATCACCAATGATCATCAGATCAATGATATCCGAATCAAGACCACGGGCAATCATCCCTTCAAGATAAACACGTTGTACATTTCCCAAACGATCGATAATTCTTTCGATTACTTCTTCTACCCCAATAAATTTCCGGATAATGCTATTCAAATCCTTGAATAAGGGGTGAAGGGTATTTGCACGATACAATTTCTTATTACCATCTGATTCAGCCAGCAATAGCCCTGCTTGTTCAAAACGATTAAGTTCCTGCCGGATACCATTGGTGCTCTCATTAAACTCAGCTTCAAGGCTTCTTAAATAACCCTGATTATTGATGTTTAAAAAGAATTTAAGCAATAACTTAATTCTCGTTTTAGATGTTATAAGACTTTCGAGCATGATATTGAGTATAATTAGTACTCATTATATAACTCAAAAGTAAGACTTATTTTTAGAACAACAAGAAAAATAAGAGAATTTGCCGATGAGGCAATTTGTCCCTGGGAAAGTAGCTAATTTGAGATTCGGGTATCTATTGGAATCAAAGAACCGAATGTCAAAAGAGGAGGATAAAGCTCAATGCGCTCTACTCAGATCGTTAATGTAATAATAGTCTTTTCAAATCTACGCACCTAT
>JBAZCD010000214.1:413-5673 GCA_041671205.1 Pedobacter sp. | reverse complement strand
GACATAGAAAATTCCACCCAGCAGCATCCACCCAATGGCTGAAAAAGATAGTTTTTCTGCCATTTCATTCATTAAGGGCACGATCAGAGCACCCATTGCAATGTAGATCCCGAGCGAAAGCCCTTTATGCTGCAGGCGGTTAAAAATTTTGAGGATACAGCCTGCCAGGGCAATAGTCCAGATCATCCCAAACAAAGTCCACCTGGTATAGCCATCAAAAACAAGCAAAGACGTTGGTGTATAGGAGCCGGCTATCATGAGGTAAATGCAGCAGTGATCAATCTTTTGCCAGAACCTGACTTCGGCCTCGGTATTGGGGTAACTATGATAAATGGAACTTATCCCGAACAGAACGATAGTACAGATACCATAAACCCATGCCGCCGTGTATTCAATCGGCAGATCAGCCCGGCTTAGCAGCACAAAGGTTCCGGGGATAGCCAGAATGGCTGGAATAACATGAGTATAAAAATTTACCGGCTCACGAATAATCCTCATTTCAATCAATCATCTTGTCCGGGTTCTTCTGCCTGACGGGGTTCTTTACTAATCTTATCAAAGATCTTATCCATATGCTCAACATATTCGCTGGTATCATCCAGGAAAAATTCAAGATGGGGAACTATCCGTGCCTGATCTTTGATTCGATTACCTAATTTATAACGTATCTCATTGGAATGAGATTTAATAGTATTTAAAGCAAACGAATTATTGGTACTATTAAAAAAGCTGAGGTAAACCCTGGCTATCGCCAGATCAGGCGAAACCCTGACTTTGGTGATTGTTACCATAATATTGGGTAGAAAATTCAATCCCTCCCGCTGGAATATCTCTGCCAGATCCTTCTGAATAACTCCTGCAAACTTCTGTTGACGTTTAGATTCCATAAAATTGGGGATTAAGGTAATTTACAAATTAAAAAAATCCATCTGATTGTTTAGGGTTTTACGAATCCTGAACCGTTCAGAAGGTTATAATGATCAATAAAGCAATTTATCATAAGGGTAACGTTTCATATGAATCGTCTTCACCTTTTCATATAATAAAGCCCTGAATTCTTCAATATTCTCTTTATTCAATGCTGAAATAAATATCGCCGGGTTTCGATCTTTATTCATCCAGCTATTTTTAAAATCAGCAAGAGTAAGCGGCGGATGCTCATCCGCCCAGTTCGGATCAAAATCAGCAGGCTTGTAAGCATCAATTTTATTAAAAACGGTAATTATTTCCTTATCAATGGCACCCATGTCTTTTAAGGTTTCATTCACTGTATTGATCTGATCTTCAAAATTGGGATGTGAAATGTCAACCACATGTATTAAAATATCAGCCTCACGAACCTCATCAAGCGTTGATTTGAAGCATTCGATCAGGTGGTGAGGTAGTTTACGAATAAATCCAACGGTGTCTGACAGCAGAAAGGGCAGATTTTCGATCACCACCTTGCGGACTGTGGTATCCAGCGTAGCAAAAAGTTTATTCTCGGCAAAAACCTCCGATTTGGAGATCATATTCATAATGGTTGATTTCCCTACGTTCGTGTACCCGACAAGAGAAACCCGAATAAGCTGAGAACGATTCTTCCGCTGTGTTTCATTCTGCTTATCAATTCCCTTTAAACGCTCTTTTAACAGAGAGATCTTATTCAGGATCAAGCGACGATCGGTTTCAATCTGACTCTCACCCGGTCCGCGCATCCCGATACCCCCTTTTTGTCTCTCAAGGTGTGTCCATAAACGCGTTAAACGAGGCAAAAGGTATTGAAGCTGCGCAAGTTCAACCTGGGTTTTGGCCTGCGAGGTTTGTGCTCTTTTAGCAAAAATATCAAGGATCAGGTTGCTGCGATCAAGTATTTTAACCTGCAGTTCATTTTCAATATTCCGGAGTTGTGAAGGTGAAAGCTCATCATCAAAAATGACCATATCGATCTCTTCCGACTTAATATAGGCATTGATCTCCTCCAGTTTACCGGTTCCTACAAAGGTGGCCCTGTCGGGACGCTGCATCCGCTGAGTAAATGCCTTATGAGTTTCACCACCGGCAGTTTCCACTAAGAATTTCAATTCATCCAGATACTCCCGGGTTTGTTCTTCAGTTTCGCCCGGCGTAATTATACCCACAAGAACCGCTTTTTCCGGCTTAGCTGCAGTATCGAAAAATTTTTGTCTTGGCATTAATCAGTTTTAACAATTACAAAGATAGGGGTTTGATGCGGAGATGTTGAACAGCAGGCTGTCAGAATATCCCTGAAGCAGACCATTTAGGGACTCATGTTTAAATCTGTGAAGCAAACTCCTTCATTGCTTTCCCCGGATCTGTCTCCTTCATAAAGTTCTCTCCGATCAAAAAGCCGTCAAATCCTGCTGCTCTTAATTCCTTTATGGTTTTCGGATCACTGATCCCGCTCTCGGAAATTTTCAAAAACCGGGCCGGAATATGGTCGACCAGATCATAAGAATGCTGTACCGATACTGAAAAATCACCCAGATTCCGGTTATTTACCCCTATCGCATCCAAATCCTCACAGATACTCCGATCCAATTCTTCCCTGTTATGAACTTCGAGAAGAACATTGAGACCCAGATTTTTGGCACATCTTGCAAGCTTTCGAACCTCAGCAGGAGTTAAAATAGCTGCAATCAGTAAAATAATGTCAGCCCCTAATGCCTTGGCTTCAATGATCTGATATTCATCAAGCATGAAGTCTTTCCTCAAAAGCGGCAGTTTATTCACTTTTCTTGCTTCCAGCAGATCCTCATCCTTTCCTCCAAAAAAACTCTGGTCAGTCAGGACTGAAAGTGCAGATGCGCCTGCTGCAGCATAACCATTGGTAACCTCCTCCACACTCAGCCGGTCATTAATAATTCCTTTGGATGGGGATTTGCGTTTAAATTCAGCAATGATACCCGTACGGGCAGGATCTAAAATGAAATCCCGCAGAACATAACACTCCCGTGAAAATAATTCGCTCTCCCGAAGCCGGTTAACCGGAGTTTTAAGCTTTGCCGCTTCAATTTCTTCTCTTTTCTTAAGAACGATCTTGTCAAGGATATTTCCGCGGGAAGCGTTCTCAGAATCTGTATCAGTTATATTCATATCTTTTGAATTCAGGATCTCAGCTCAGCCAGTTAGAAATCATTAGTTTTCCATGCTCGGTCAGTACAGATTCGGGATGAAACTGCACTCCTCTGACATCAAGGGTACGGTGACTTAATGCCATGATCACCCCATCCGGATCAGTTGCGGTTATATTGATCACATCGGGTACCATATCATTGCGAACAGCCCAGGAATGGTATCGTCCGACATTAAAATGTTTAGGGCAGTTTCTGAATAACATTTCATTCTCATCCAGAACAGTGATCTCAGTGGCTCGGCCATGAACCGGACGGGAAAGGTTATATAATTCGCCCCCGAAAACTTCTGCGATCGCCTGCAAACCCAGACAAATTCCCAGAATGCTCTTACTTGGTGAATAAGTACGGATCACATCCAGCAAAAGGCCTGATTCAGATGGAATCCCGGGACCCGGAGAAAGCAGTATCTTTTCAAAATCATTTACATCAGCAAGTTTGAACTTATCATTTCTCCATACCGTTGCCTCATGGCCGGTTTCGTTCAGCAGATGTACCAGATTGAAGGTAAATGAGTCGTAATTATCTATTACTAAAATATTCATCTATTTGTTATTTCATATTAAAACTATCCATTGTCAATTCTCTATTCCATTGATACCGGAAGTATGAGGTCTCGGACATCAAACAGCCGGCCTCTTATATTTCTCCCGCCATCTCCAAAGCCTTTCTCAAAGCCATGATTTTGTTGTTCACCTCATTCAGTTCACTCTGCGGATCGGAATCTGCCACAATACCCGCACCTGCCTGGTAATGCAGCACATTGTTCTGACTCAGGAATGACCGGATCATGATCGCATGATTAAAGTCGCCGTTGAAACCCATGAAACCTATAGCGCCACTGTAAAATCCGCGCTTCTGACCCTCAAAACGATCAATAAGCTGCATGGCCATATATTTGGGGGCTCCGCTCAATGTTCCTGCAGGATAAGTATCACCTACAACATCAAAAGGATCAACTGAAGCCTGAAGCTGGCCGGTAACCTTAGAAACCATGTGAATCAAATGAGAATAATACTGGATCTCTTTGAATGATTTCACTTCAACTTTATCACAATGTCTGCTCAGGTCATTTCTGGCCAGGTCAACAAGCATCACATGCTCTGCATTTTCCTTAACATCCTTTTTTAAATTCTCTGCCAGCTCGGCATCCAGAAGATCGTTTCCGGTTCTTTTAAAAGTTCCGGCAATTGGATAAATGGTTGCCAGATTGTTTTTAATGGTTAGCTGCGCTTCGGGCGATGAACCGAATAATTTGAAATCCCCGTAGTCAAAATAGAAAAGATAGGGAGAGGGATTAATCGAACGTAAAGCACGGTAAACATTAAATTCATCTCCCAAAAATGGTGTAGAAAATGCTCTTGAAGGAACGATCTGAAACACATCCCCACGATAAACATGCTTCTTTACATTTTCTACGAGGCTGATAAACTGCTCATCGGTAAAATTAGATTTTTCCTCACCATTCAGGCTGAACTTATACTCAGGGAAATTTTTATTCTGTATCAGATATTGAATCTTTTCAAGTCCGTCCGGTGCATTTTTTTCTGTCCGGTGTTCAAGCAGGTACAATTCATTCTTAAAGTGATCGATCACGATGATATACCGGTAAACATGGTATTGCATCAGTGGTATATCTCTGCCTTCAGCCGGTTTTGCATGCAATTTGATATCCTCAAAATGCTCTACCGTCCCGTAGGCGAAATAACCGAATAAACCATTTGAAATAAACTTAAAATCATCAATTGAAGTAGATTCAAACTGCTTCCTGAAGGTTGAAACATGTTTCTTAAGATCAAGGTCATTCAGGGGATACTCTTCTCTTTCCCCATCCGGAAAATAGGTTTCCAGTTTATCGTCCGTCAGGACGATCCCAGCTATCGGATCGCAGCAAACGTAACTAAGACTGTTTTCCCTGCTGTGATAGTCAGAGCTTTCCAGTAGAATACTGTTCGGAAAAACATCACGTAAACGCAGGTAAATACTTACCGGCGTAGTGGTATCGGCAAGCAATCTTTTGTGGGCGGTGTATAGCTTATAGTTCTTCATAATCATATTGAATTGTCTGGTCCTGATGCACTTCAGCAATCTCAGGCCATAAAAAAACCCGACGTCTCAGGGCGCCG
>JBAZCD010000214.1:0-403 GCA_041671205.1 Pedobacter sp. | reverse complement strand
TTTATAATTCTTCATAATCATATTAAATTGTCTGATCCGGATTCCCTCTTAGTAATCCCAGACCATAAAAAAACCCGACGTCTCAGGGCGTCGGGTTTATATTTTCAAGGTTTTGCTTGATTAAAATTGATCAAAATACCTGTTCCCTGCGCCCTTTTCTGAACTGCACCACCAATTTGCTGTATTTTGTTTGTTATTCATCGTTCACAAAAATATAAAGAAATTTGACAATGCAAATTTTTTCAGTGTTTGTTTATGACATTCCAAATAATGGACGACCACTCTGATAAATTGCCACCACAATAACCAGTACCGCTAAACCGTAATATAAAGCAATTGACCTGTGCTTATTAAAACCTTCTGCGGATTTCTTTGAACGCGCATGACCTACCGTGATCAGCAC
>JBAZCD010000213.1:0-5679 GCA_041671205.1 Pedobacter sp. | reverse complement strand
GTTGGGTGAGGTTTCTGGCTTTAATCTCACTTTTAAGATAGGGTGTTAAATAGGTTTTATGCTGTATGATCCCGCGATACATATCAACAATATACAAAGCCCCATCCGGACCGGTGTATAGATTTACCGGCCGGAACCGTTCATCTGTACTTGCCAGAAATTCGCGCCCAATGTACGCCTGTTTACCTCTGACTGTATTACCATCATTGCTCAGGATATTCCGTTTGATGAGATTGGCAGATGGCTCGGCAACGAATGCATTTCCATAATAACCGGGACCAAACAAGGTACTGCTGAAAATTACCGGTCCGCAGGCAGCAGTAAAATTAACCAGCCTCAAATTATCATCAATGATCCCCTCCATATACGCCCGGTTCACACCGGTATTAGGCCTGATAGGATATACCTTATTATTTTTGATTATGCTTTCTGAAAAACCTGCATGCTTTGACTGATTAGCATTACCAGCTCCGAAACCCGGACTAAAATAATCCCCCTGGAGATTTTCTGAATTGTTGTTATAAAACAAACGACCCTGATCATCCTGGGAAATCCCCCATTGTCCCCTGAAATGAGTCTTTTCAATCAGCCATTTGTCCCCCTGCTTTCTGTAGCGCTTACTTGATTTGGCGTTATAGATCCAGTTATCCAGAGCCCTGAACAAGCCATTCGGCTGATGCTCCACATTTCCACCTTCGGCATAAGCGGCATCGACCAGTTTCTTATGTACAGGCTTATCATTTACAATTTCGTAGTACCAAAGGTTTGGAGATTCAGCGACAAGAATTCCATTTTCAATGAAGCAAATAGCGCGTGGAAGTATCAGAGAGTCAAGAAAGATCTTTCTTTCATCCATTTTCCCATCACCATTCCGATCAGTCAGAATGACGATCTTCCCAACCGGCAGATCTTCTCCTGTTCCTATGGAATCAGGCATATAATTTTCCATTTCCACGACCCAAATCCTGCCAGTTTCATCAAAGCTTAGGGCGACAGGAGTATTTAAGAGCGGCTCAGTAGCAACGATATGAACCCCAAAGCCCTTCTCAATCTGCATTTTTCGAATAGACTCTCTGGCAGAAAGTACCGGCGATTCAGAAAAGGCTTTTCTGATCGACAGTGAATCAGTATAATAATTCAGGTTTGAGGATTTCCGCTGATTACCCCCGCTAAATAGTTGCAGGAAAATGATCAGCAAAAAAGGAATTGAAAATAAGATAGTCTTCATAAAATGTATTCTATAGAATTAATGACTGAAGATATCCAGATCACCATTCTTCCTTAAAAATAGGGTATAGGCATTGGCAAACGATTCTTTCCTTCTGGTGCCGCTTAATGAAAGAATGAATTTCTTGACAAAGTATTCAACGTCAATGCGAAGAGAGCTTAACAGGCTTTTAGCTTTGCCCTGATTAATAAATGTATTGAACCTGGTCACTTCTGGTTCAATCATCGAAACCTTATCTGCAAGTATCTCAAAACCTTCAGACTGAACTAAAAACCGGACTGAAGTTGGAGTGTACATATTAATATGCCCGTAATTCAAAAAATGTTTCATTCTTTTATCAACGCCATATCGGTAATCACAGGGAACTTCAATGATCACATGCTTTGATACCCGTTTAATCTCACGCAACAACATCCGTTCAAACTCTACATGCTCAAGTACATGAGCCAGAATAACCAGATCAAATTCATTATCGGCAAAAGCAATATGATATCCATCGAAAACATTAACCGACTTTAAGTTTTTAAGTTTTCTAGAATTGATCTGATCTACACCGCTTTGTGATATCTCAAAAGCATGCATTTCAGGAAAAGCATTCATCGCATCGAGGTGCTGTAAAATGCTTCCATCGCCGGCCCCTACTTCCAGAACCTTTTTAAATTCATGCCCCTCGCAAACATCCATGATATTTTTTGCCTTATACTTTGCGCCAAGCATTCTCCATTGTTCATCACGGCCCAGATAAAAATCATCATAGGCATTTTTGACATCCGTACTTATTATCTCCCCATCCATCTTAAATACCTAAACAGTTATTGTCTTTGTAGAATACAGAAGTAGATTTTCGATAAAATAAGCCCGGTGAAATACCGCTGAAAGATAACGCTCTGAATCCTTCTTCCTTAAAGAAATTAATCGCTGCAGCATAGTGTTCACGTTCTGAATCGTCGAGAACAACCACTCCCTTTTCGCTTAAAGCTCCCAGGGAATGGTAACAGCAATTCACCCTGTCGCGGCCATCCACTATGATGATGTCAAACTTCAGACCCATAGTTTCAGGCATTTTGCTGTAATCTCCATCCTTCTGCAGTTCGCAGAATATCATCTCCGAGTTTAGCGGTTTTGATGTTGATATTTTATCATACCATGTCTTATCATGTTCCACAGAAACAACCTTTTGTGCCCGCTGAGCATAGTAAAAGGTTGAATTACCTGAACCAAATTCAAAAACTGTGTGATTCTTTTGAATACGGTCAGCAATAAAATCGATGAACGAATAAGTGACCCATGGAATAGGTTCTGAATTCCGCCCTACCGGTGATTTTATTTCAAAAGCTTTGAACCATCCTATTTCTGATAAATAACCTTTTACTCCGAAAGAAAGTAAGGTTCTTATTCGTGCAGGACTTAGTAAACTGGTATAAGATTCTGTTCTTTTCAACGTTTTGCGATTTTTTGAATGAGTGAAATTAAAAATAAGGATTTAAGCATACTTATTCCCTGTTTTCTCGTTTCAGGGAAGACAAGAATAAAAAAAGTAGCTGAGAAATACGCAATAAGGGTAGCAAAAGCCGCACCCTGTAGCCCGTATAAAGGGATCCAGAAAAATCCAAGAACCACATTAATAACAGCACCCGCACCAGTACGATACAGGGAATATCTGGTATAACCCTCAGCAATAAGATACTGACCGCTTGCACTGCCCAGAAAAACAAAAACACCAGCCCAGATATGAATGGACAAGATATTGGCACCTTCAGCAAATTCTGCTGCATAAAAATACCGGTAAATATAGGTCGATGCAAAACTCATCGATACGGCAATACCCAGGCTGATCAAAACCATCAGATCATACATATCTGTCAGTCTTTTCTGGTATCGTACAGGATCATCCCTCCGGGCATTCATAATGGCAGGAAAAACAGAAGTGACTATAGCCACAGGGATAAAATACCAGCTCTCACTCCAGTTAACCACTGTTGAGTAAACACCCAGAGCACTTACACCCAAAAAGCTCTCTACCATGAGTTGCCCTATTTTCATATAAATGGTTACCAGAATGGCAGAAAATGCAAGTGGCCATGAATGTTTCAACAGGCCTCCCGCCAGACTGCCATCATACTTCCATTCAGATATACGATTACCTTTTGCCTTGTAGGTAATCAAATAACCAAGGCCTAAAAACGCAGCATCAGCCAGGATGGTCCAGACGAACCAGGATAAGGGAGCAGCAATAAAAATGAGGACCAGTTTAATTCCGGCCGAAAGAAGGTTCCCGGCCACCTGAACCATCATGACATATTTCCCCTGAACTTTCGATTGAAAATAACTGTCTATAATAGTTAATGATTGAGTGATACCAATACCTGAGGCGATCAGAATATAACTGACCGGTATATCACCGCCTGTACCTTTAAGGAGGACATAGGACAGCCAGGCTAATGGAATTATTACGATTCCGGCAAGCAGACGCAAACGAAAGGCAGTCCCAAGCAGTTTGTTTTTTTTATCCGGTTCTGAAAGGAGTTCCCTGGTCACAAATCCATCCAGCCCCAGAGCTGCGGCAGCTAAAAAAAAAGTGACAAAAACCAAAGGGTAATTCAGTAAGCCATTCGCAGTTTTTCCCAGATAATTGGCAACAGCAATACCGGCAAGTATCTTTATACCCAAACTGCCTACCCTGGCCAGGAACAGCCAACCGGTGTTTTTCAGGTATTTATTAAAAGCTTGCTGGTCAAAACCGGGTACGGCTGGAAACTTCATCAAAACAAACTTAGATAAAAAGATCTATGGATAAAATATAAAAAGAAAAGCCCCGGATTAAATCCGGGGCTATTATAGAGTGTTATTTTAAGATAAGTTCGTATCCTATTGATTCACAAACTTCTTAGCATTGATCTTCCGCTCATTCTCAGTTAGATAAATCTTGCGCAAACGCATACTTTTCGGAGTTATTTCAATGTACTCATCAGCCTGAATGTATTCCATCGCTTCTTCCAGTGAAAACTTAATTGCAGTAGCAATACGTGCATTATCATCTGTTCCTGATGCACGCATGTTGGTCAGGGCCTTACCCTTCACCACGTTTACAACCAGGTCATTATCACGGATATGCTCACCCATGATCTGTCCTTCATAGACTTCAACACCCGGCTCAATGAAGAAACGGCCGCGATCCTGCAATTTATCAATTGAATAAGCAGTAGTCGAACCTTTTTCCATAGATACCAAAACGCCATTCAAACGACCGGGGATATTACCCTTCCATGGCTCGTAAGCCTTAAAACGGTGTGCCATGATGGCTTCACCAGCGGTGGCAGTTAATACGTTATTACGCAGACCAATGATACCACGTGCCGGAATCTCAAATTCAAGATGCTGAAGATCTCCTTTTGGCTCCATGATCAGTAATTCACCTTTACGCTGTGTTACAAGTTCAATGACTTTTCCTGAAACCTCGGCAGGTACATCCACGATCAGTGTTTCAACAGGCTCACACTTCATTCCGTCAATCTCCTTGATGATAACCTGCGGTTGTCCAACCTGGAGCTCATATCCTTCACGACGCATCGTTTCAATCAATACTGATAAGTGGAGAATACCGCGGCCATAGACCAGGTAAGAATCCGGCGACTCCGTTTCGACGACTTTCAAAGCCAGATTTTTTTCCATTTCCTTGTAAAGACGCTCACGCAAACGCTGTGAGGTTACAAATTTTCCTTCCTTACCAAACATTGGCGAATTGTTGATGGTAAACAACATATTCATGGTTGGTTCGTCGATCTTAATTACTTCGAGTTGTTCCGGTTTCTCGAAATCGGCAATGGTATCACCAATATCAAAACCTTCAATTCCCACAACTGCACAAATATCACCTGAAGAGACTTCCTGAACTCTCACCTTTCCTAAACCTTCGAAAGTATAAAGCTCTTTAATTCTGGATTTCTGTATCGTTCCGTCACGCTTCACTAAAGAAACAGGCTGGTTCTCTTTGATCACTCCGCGCGCCACACGGCCAATTGCGATACGGCCAACGAATGAAGAATAATCCAGGGATGTGATCTGCATTTGAAGGGTACCATCAAAACTTGGTGCCGCAGGAATATGCTCTAAAATGGTATCCAATAATGGAGTGATGTCCTCGGTCGGTAAATTCCAGTCGGTACTCATCCATCCCTGCTTTGAAGAACCATAAAGAACAGGAAAATCAAGCTGATCTTCTGTCGCTTCAAGGTTGAAGAACAATTCGAAGATCGATTCATAAACCTCTTCCGGACGACAATTTTCCTTATCTACTTTGTTAACAATAACAACAGGCTTTAATCCTAATGAAAGAGCTTTTTGGGTTACAAAACGGGTTTGAGGCATTGCACCTTCAAACGCATCAACCAACAGGATAACTCCGTCAGCCATCTTAAGTACACGTTCAACTTCACCACCGAAATCGGCGT
>JBAZCD010000212.1:0-5682 GCA_041671205.1 Pedobacter sp. | reverse complement strand
CAAGCCCCCTTTCAGTGAAGTATCAGTTTTTTTATGCTTTCACTGACATTAAACCTGCAGTATTTATACCTATTCCGACAGGATTGTTGATAAGCTTTGGCCTCAGCACTAAATTTCCGTTAACGTTTTTTCCGTCCCGATTGCCATCGGGATCTGGTGCGGTACGCACTAACCAAGCCTTAGCATTACCTTTAATAGCATCAGGTGCAGCGGCGGCATTTATTCGTTATTGATTTATTGTTTTAAAGGTGCTCATGGTCTCGTCGTTCCTCCTCGGCATGTTCTCTTTTCTGCTGAAGGAAAAGAAAGAAGAAAAAATTAAGATCTATGAATGTAATTAGTAGAGTCAGAAATTAAATTTTCCCAGGACACTAATGATAGTCAACTGTCAATTGAAAGCTCCAGCCCGTCATAAGCCAGAAAAACCCCTTCAGGAAGTTCTTTGGACACATTATGATAAGTACCCAAATTATGGCTGATATGCGTCAGATAGGTTTTTTCAGCACCGATATCAGCGGCGAACTCAAGGGCTTCATCCAGTGTGAAATGGGAAATATGCTTTTCCTTCTGCAGGGCATTGATCACCAGGATCTCTGAGCCTTTTATTTTAAATTTTTCTTCTTCTGAGATCGTCTTGGCATCGGTGATATAGGTAAAACCGCCAATCCGAAACCCGAAAACAGGCAGTTTGAAGTGCATAACCGAAATCGGGATGACCGGAATACCGCAAACCTCAAATGTGCTGCCATCTTCAATGGTATTCAATTTTAAACGGGGTATACCGGGATAGTTATTGCCTGAAAATACATAGTGAAATTCCTTTTTCAGGGCATCCTGAACCCTGGTATGGGCATAAATATCTATTTCAGATTGCTGCTTATGATTGAAGGCCCGTACATCGTCCAGTCCTGCCACATGGTCTTTGTGTTCATGCGTAAATAAGATAGCATCCAGCTCTTTCACCTCTGCACGAAGCATCTGATACCGAAAATCAGGTCCGGAATCGATCACAATAGATTTTCCCCGATCCTCAATTAAAACAGATACACGCAGACGTTTATCATGCCTGTCCTGCGAGGTGCATACCGCACATTCACAGGCTATGACCGGCACGCCCTGAGATGTTCCTGTTCCTAAAAATATGATCCTCAAAATTCTATTTTTGTTTGTTTCAATATGTAAAGGAAAGCTTTTTGCCTATCATCCAGCAGGTTTTCATCAGTTTCCAACCGCTGGATCAAATCGGCAAGCGCATTGATTTTACTCTCCAGATTAGAAAATCTGTTTACGATCACTACCCGGTCGTTCTCCAGTACACATGAACCCGTTTTGAAATTACCCTTTTCATAACGCAGCTTAAAGCCAAGAGTTTTGAGCAGGGATTCCAGTTTATCGAGCGTATGCTGGGTATAGCTAAGCGTCATTGCTTCCAAAAATAACAAAAAAGGGTTCAAACGCGAACCGTTTGAACCCTTTAAATAAATTTTATAAAAACTTATCTCAGATCCACCACTTCTACCCCGGGATATAGCTTCGAATCAAATGCGAAAGTTGATTCAGGCACCTTAATGTTAGGTGTAAATGTTTTGATCGTATAGGTATAACGATTACCATTTTTATCGAATATCACCGCATTCACTATTTGCTTGCTTAATTTATCGATCTGCAGCTTAACCTTAAAAAAGCTGCGCTTCGTATCGGTCGGGCTCAGATCAATATTATGCAGGGTCTTTCCGTTAACCTTGCTGTCATTGGTATAAACGGATTTAAAACCCTTCTCATAGATCGTAAATAATTTTGCCGGATTTAAAGCATCAGATGAATTATCAACCTCACTCAGCTGAACCTCTTTATCTGCTTTCAGGTAGGTCCATTGATTTTTACCATCACTGATCAGCTCCTGGCCTTTCAATATAACCTTATACTTATTCACTTTCGATCTCACAAATAAGGTTCCGGTCTGGGTTTCTTTGATCTTTGCCTCCGGATTTTCAAGCGTATATGAGAATTCCGTTTTGATCACGTCATAACTGCGGTATTTTTTTGAAACTTCTGCCAAAATTTCCTTTGCTTTCACTTCACTTTGCGCCATCACACTCATTCCTGACCCTAAAACAAGAAACGCAGCTATAAATAACTTCTTCATTTGATTTTTTCTTTAATTAATCATTCTTATCCAATGTATTCAAGAACTGTTCCAAAGAATATTCGTCAGGTATCAGAACCTCCCTGGCCTTGCTCCCTTCAAACGGACCGACAATCTGAGCAGCTTCCAGCTGATCGATGATCCTTCCGGCTCTGTTATACCCCAATTTCAGCTTGCGCTGGATTAAAGAGGTGGAACCCTGCTGATGCATCACGATCAGTCTGGCCGCTTCCTCAAACATGGGATCCCTGTCGGATGCATCGAAATCTTTCATGGAAGAATCTGCATTCTCATCCAGATATTCCGGAAGCATCCAAGCCGAAGGATACCCGCGCTGTGAGCCGATAAACTCTGAAACCTTTTCTACCTCCGGAGTATCTACAAAGGCGCATTGTATCCTGATCAGATCGCTTCCAGTGGATAAAAGCATATCTCCGCGACCGATCAACTGGTCCGCACCACCACTGTCAAGGATCGTTCTTGAATCAATTTTAGATAATACCCTGAATGCCAGGCGCGCCGGAAAATTCGCTTTGATCGTTCCTGTAATGATGTTCACCGAAGGCCGCTGTGTGGCAATTACCAGGTGAATGCCTACAGCACGTGCCAGCTGAGCGATTCTGGCGATCGGTGTTTCCACCTCCTTGCCTGCTGTCATCATCAGATCGGCAAACTCATCAACGATCAGCACAATGAAGGGCAAAAACCGGTGTCCTTCATTCGGGTTAAGCTTCCGGCTGATGAATTTATGATTGTATTCCTTCAGATTTCGTACATGCGCATTTTTTAAGAGATCATAACGCAGATCCATCTCAATACACAATGAATTTAAAGTAGCGATCACCTTTTTTGTATCGGTAATAATGGCATCTGCCTCACCCGGCAATTTAGCCAGAAAATGCCGTTCAATCTTTCTGAACAGTGTCAATTCAACCTTTTTAGGATCTACCAGCACAAATTTCAACTGTGATGGATGCATTTTATAGAGCAGGGAGATCAGAATGGCATTGATACCCACTGATTTACCTTGCCCCGTGGCGCCCGCCACCAGCAAATGCGGCATTTTTGACAGGTCGGCGATATAAACCTCATTTGAAATGGTTTTTCCGAGTGCGATCGGAAGATCCATCGTGGTATTCTGAAATTTTTCGGTAGCCAGCACCGATCTCATCGATACCATTTCGGGATGCTGATTGGGAACCTCAATTCCAATGGTCCCCTTCCCGGGCATCGGGGCAATGATACGAATACCTAATGCAGCAAGGCTCAGGGCGATATCATCCTCCAGATTCTTAATCTTTGAAATCCGGACCCCGGGAGCAGGGATGATCTCATATAGAGTTACGGTCGGACCGATAGTAGCCTTAATCTTATCGATCTCAATATTATAATGGTTGAGGGTTTCAACGATTTTATTTTTGTTAGCTTCCAGTTCCTCTGTATTTACAGCAATCTTGTTGGATCCATAATTCTCCAGAAGGTCCAGTGTCGGATATTTATAGCTTGAAAGATCCAGGGTAGGATCATACATCCCGAACTGCTCCACAAGTTCTGTTGACTTCTTCTCTTCCTCAGTTTTCTCAATGGTAAGCGGCGGTGACTCATTAAGTTCACTGGACACAGCCTGTGCAGTTTCAAAAGGAACATTTTTCGAAGGACTCAGCACTACCGGCTTATGTTCTTCAGGCTCAGGCTGTTCAGGAACTTCAACCGGATGAAGATTCTGACTCAGTTTTTGTGTATTCTCAACAATCGCCCCCTGTCCGGGCTTGTTTTGTAAATTAAACTCTACGGGAGGATACAGAATCTCATCCTCAAGTTCAACGTTCCCGCTTGTCTCAGGGACAATATATTTAGGTTCAGCGCTGCGCCGAGGCAGTTTAAAATCAATATTATAAGCGATGATCAGTACACTCAAACCTGCAAAAGCAAGCAATCCGGCAGTACCGGCATCACCGATCTGGGCCTGCAGCAAGCGGTTGGTCCAGAAACCGAACTCCCCTTCCAGGTAATGCGGATAATCACTGATGAAGGCATGGAAAAATGCGAAACTGACAGACAAAAAGATCAGCAAAAAGAAAGAGTAGCCCAGTGTTTTTGAAACCGATAAGACCTTGATCTTAAATAGCATACGGTATCCGATGATGAAGAATACACCTATAAACAAGAAAGATGCCACCCCGAACCATTCATAAATGAACTGATGGGATAAAAGCGCTCCTAATTTCCCAAGCCAGTTTTGAACGACCGGCTGGTTCAGCCCCATTTCTGTTAATTCCTGTTGCGTTTTCATCAAATTCTTCCATCCCCCATTCGCATCGATCACATAACTCTGATCATCCTGCCAGGTGAATAAGTATGACGTAAAGGCCACCATGAAATAAATCGAAACGATCAGAAAAAAGAGGCCGATAATCTTTACAAAACGACCGTCATTTATTTTGAATCCGGGTAAGTCCTCCCCTTTTTCTTTAGGGATCCGCTGCTTTGGGGCGGGTTTAGACTTTGGTTCTTCGCGAAAAGAATTGGCATTCCTGAATTGGTTTCCTTTGAATAAGGGCATTCGAAATTTTGCTAAATATTGACAAATATAATGTTATAAAGAATATCTCAGATAGCCTAAATCTGCTGCATTTATTTTATTGTCAAATTAAACCATTTCAGAAATACTTTGTCAAACCAACAAATATGCTTTTTTCTTATTGAATAGCAGATAAAGTATATTTTCTGAATAATATAAAACTGTTTTTTTGTTTAGGTTTGGTTTTGATAGTAAATCCCGCTCCTCCTGAGGAGTGGGATTTTTTATTTAATTTTATTAATATTGATAAACAGTTAATTGTTCATTTAATATTCAATCCAATGGATCAGGCCTTACTGGAGGAATATATACAAACAGGAGATGCAATTGAGTTAAATGCACTGCTCAAGACAAATCCAAAACTGGCAACTCAAAAAACGAGTCAGAATATCTCTCCATTAATGCTATGCTGTTATTATAAAAAGCCGGAACTCGCTGATATTGTACTAAAACATGTACCTGAGATCAGCATTTTTGAGGCTTCAGCTTTGGGCAAATCCGATTTCATTACAGAAACGTTAAACGATAATCCTGAACTGATCAATGAGTTTTCTGAGGACGGTTTTACCCCGCTGAGCCTTGCCGCTTATTTCGGGAATGAAGATGTAATCAGAAGTTTGCTTTTAAGCGGCGCTGATCCTAATATTCCTTCTCAGAACGGATATAATGTTTACCCAGTCCATTCGGCTGCAGCAGCTAATTATACCATGATTGTAAAGATGCTGCTGGAAGCAGGTGCTGATATCAATGTTGTACAGATGTCGGGGGCTACACCCCTTCATTCGGCTGCCCACAATGGCAATGTTGAACTGCTGATCGTTTTACTGGAAGCCGGGGCCAATGTTAATGCCAAAATGGAAGACGGCAAAACGGCCGCTGACAAGGCTTTTGAAAAAGGTTTTGTTGAAATTGCAAAGATACTCTCCTGAGAAAGCCATTTTTTTTCCCCTGAAAA
>JBAZCD010000211.1:0-5697 GCA_041671205.1 Pedobacter sp. | reverse complement strand
AGGAGATATACATATGGGCGAATACCGTACGGCTAAATTTATTGCAAAGAGATCGACAGATAAACCGGTCCGGAAGAAAGTACTGGTACCTAAAGGTCCGCCGCTGGCAACGTGATATTATTTTTTTAATACAAGGGTTATTAATTTATAAACGAATTATAATTGTAAAAAACGCTAAGAATAAATGGGTAAATAATTGAAAATCAGAACATTGAAAATTCAAAATATTTACTCATTAAAAAATCAAATTTGACATGAAAAAGGTATTATTTGCTTTAATTATTGGATTATTATTTAATAGTTGTACTAAAAAGGGTGATTATGAAGCTGTTTTTTCAGATCCTGATCAATACTCGAAAACCGTAGAATTGCTAACAAAGATAATTACTCACGATATCTTTAATCCCCCTGTGGCCAGCAGGATTTACTCCTACAGTAATATCGCAGCATATGAGGTCATTGCAAGCCAGTCAAAAAACTATAAGCCGCTCAGCAGCAAACTTGATGGACTCAAAGTTCAGGCAGCTAATAAGCCTGTGAATAAGGAATTTTCAGCAGTATTAGCGTTTATGTATGTTGGAAAAGAGTTGACATTTTCAAAAGATTCAACTCAGAAAATTATAGATAATTTTGTTCAGCTTGCCAAAGATCATGCAATGCCGGATGACATGATCAGAAACTCTGAGGATTATGCACATTCGGTAAGCAAAGCAGTTCTTGACTGGGCTAAGACTGATAATTATAAACAGACACGTTCAGCAGTTAAATACACTGTGAATACTGATGAAAGCAGGTGGGTACCAACTCCTCCGGCTTATATGCCTGCCATTGAACCCAATTGGATGAAAATTCGCACTGTACTGATTGATTCTGCAAGTCAGTTCCTGCCAAAACCGCATTCTAAATTCAGTAAGGATAAAAGCAGTGATTTTTATAAACTGGCCAATGAAGTTTATGAAACAGGAGTTAAATTAAGTGATGAGCAAAAGGCAATTGCCGATTTTTGGGATTGTAATGGTTTTAAAGTAAATGTTTCAGGACACGTAATGTTTGCTACCAAGGCAATGACACCCGGTGGGCACTGGATGGGAATCACCGGAATTGTTTGCAGTGCTCAGAAAGCAGATTTTGATAAGACAGTATACTCTTATACAGGTGTTTCTATTGCGGTGATGGATGCTTTTATTGCCTGCTGGAATACAAAATTCACGTATAACCTTGTGAGACCGGAAACTTATATCAATTTATATATAGACAATAGCTGGAAACCATATCTTCAAACTCCACCTTTCCCTGAATATACCAGTGGGCATTCGATCATTTCAAGTGCATCGGCTACAGTATTAACCAGGATCTTCGGAGAAAGTACTCCATTCGTCGATTCAACAGAAAGACCCTGGGGCTGGCCTGACAGAAAATTTGAAAATGTAAAACAAGCCGCACATGAAGCGGCATTGAGCCGTTTATATGGAGGTATACATTACCGGGAAGCTATGGAAGAGGGTTTGATCGAAGGTGAAAAAATCGGAGAACTTGTTTTTAGTAAACTGAACTGATCTTCTTCACCAGGATATGTCACGATTTTGTTTTTTTATTTTAAATCCGGGATTTTTTAAATAGAATTGTGCTATACAATATTGTATGCTAAAGAAATAAGAGTACCAAGAAATGAAAAGAATTTTAGTTCTGGGCATCTGTGCCCTCTTTATTGCCTGTAACAGTTCCACCCAAAAAGCAAATGAAACAGATTCTGTAACAACAGCTGTTACAGATACAAGTAAAGTTGTTGCAGCAGCAGCGGATAGCGTAATTACAGCTCCTGCCAGCCCTGCCACAGCAACAGTTGAAAGTACTGAAAGTAAAGCGGCAGAAGTTAAAACTAAAGAAGCTCCGGCAGCTAAAGTAGCTCAACCTGCATCCGCTGTAAAAGCTCCTGAGCTTGCTGATAATTCTGATGTAAAAAAAGGGGAGGAACTGATATCCAAATCAGATTGTTTCGCTTGTCATAAAATTAATGAAAAACTCCTGGGACCCTCCTATAAAGATGTTGCCAATAAGTACAGTAACACAAAAGCAAATGTTGATTTGCTTGTAAACAAGATTAAAACCGGCGGTAGCGGTGTTTGGGGTGCAATACCAATGTCACCTCATCCGGCATTATCTGATGATGATGCTAAGGCTATGGTTCATTATGTTTTGAGTCTGAAATAGTACTTTCTAATGAAATAGTACTTTTTAATAAGTCCTGAGAAAATAATAAACTCCTCAGGACTTATTTCTCCTCCACGCTTTTTCTCTCCTGAAAAGCTTCTGTAACATTTTACTGTGTAATTGCACTCCTGTTCGCAGAAGTTTAAATTGCATTATTATATTTAATCCTGCCATAGGGGATACCCTTTGATTTATACTCATATATTTAATCTGGAAATAATTGTGAACACCATGTATATACCTGAAAATACGTCACTTTTGAAAGTGCTAAGCCTTTCTTTGCTTTTAAGCGGTTCTTTTTTATTCGCAAATGCTCAAGAGACCGCCGCAACACTGTTTAAATCATCCCAATTAACTCCTCTTAATAGTTTTACCAGAGGTATTGAGGGCCCGGCTGTGGGCAGCTCTGGAACTGTTTATGTAGTTAATTTTGCTAAACAGGGGACAATCGGACAAGTTACTCCTCAGGGTGATGCCAGTATTTTTGTTGAATTACCAACCGGAAGTATAGGTAATGGAATTCGTTTTGATAGTAAATCTAATATGCTTATTGCTGATTATACTAATCATAATATACTGAAAATTAACATGTTAACAAAAAATATTAATGTTTTTGCTCATAACTCAACGATGAGTCAGCCAAATGATATCGCAATTGATAAAAAGGACAGGTTGTATGCAAGTGATCCGAACTGGAAAGAAAATACTGGCAGAATATGGAGAATTGATACCAATGGTAAAACAACCAAACTTGATAGTATGGGAACGGCCAACGGAATTGAAGTCAGCCCGGATAATAAATTTTTATACGTTAATGAATCCATTCAGCGCAAAGTTTGGGTTTATAATCTATCTGAAAAGGGTGAGGTTAGTAACAAACGTTTGTTTCATGAGTTTCCTGATTTCGGTATGGATGGTATGCGATGTGATATAGATGGAAACCTATATATCACCAGACACGGAAAGGGAACGATAGCAAAATTATCACCTTCAGGAAAATTAATGACTGAGATCCGCCTGATAGGAAAACTTCCCAGCAATATTGCGTTTGGGGGTAAAGATGGACGCACAGCCTATGTTACTTTACAAGACAATGGGAATATCGAAAGTTTCAGGGTTGATAAGCCAGGACTCGAATGGGCAATGTCGAAAAGGAAATAAATATTAATTCAAATTAAATAAAATGAAAACAGAAAGAAGATCAGTATTAAAAAAATTATTTGCTTCCGTAGTTGGTGTAACCGGACTTGGAGTGGTTGCTAATGCAAAAGGAATTGAATCATCGCCTGAAAAAGAAGCAGGTAGTATAACAACGATGCAAAACGTTCCGATGTTTTCGGGACATGTAATTCATAATGGTCTGGTTTACATCGCAGGTAAGGGTGCTCACGTTGAGCCATTCGAAATTAAAGCTCATACAGATATCGTATTGAAAGAGCTTGAAAAAGAACTTATTAAAGCCGGATCTTCTATGGAGAAGGTTTTAAAAGTGACTGTATATCTGAATGATATCGAAGATTATAAAGGTTTAAATGAAGTATATAAAGGCCGTTTTGGAAGCAAGCCTCCTGTTCGGACCACTGTTGCTGTTGCTAAAGGTGGTGTACCGGGCAATTCGATCGTTGAAATGGATGCGATTGCATACATTTAATTAAAAAATATTGTGCAGGTCTATTCCTGCTCTGTTTTTTAATAATTTATTTACAGCCAATACAGATTTTTCCAATTTGTATTGGCTGTAATATTGTTAATAATGCCTCAAAAGGCAATTAAATTATTCCTTCGGCAGATAAACCAAAGGAGTATGTTCATGGTTGCGAAAGGGATTTTTCATAGTCGCTGAAATATTTAATGAGAATGAAACCTGCATGAGCTTACCGCTCACAAACCGGAATGAATAAGTTCATGCAAGCTTCATAACCATTAAAAAACAATTATATTCCAATGAAAAAAAACAGTTTTTATACAACATTACTACTGAGCAGTATAAGTATTTTCATTTTATCTGCCTCAACTAATTATAATTCATCTGGTAGCAATGCTGGGGAGAAGAGGGATACTGTAAAGCAGGAGCGGTGGACCGCACCAGCAGCTGCCGATTCGTTAAAGAATCCTTTTACTGTATCCCCTGAATTTATTTCCAAAGGGGAAGAATTATACAATATGTATTGCTTTTCATGTCATGGTGATACAGGTTATGGTGATGGCCCGGCAGGAGGCTCGATGGGTATCAGGCCTGCAAATTTTCACGACCAGAAAGTGATTAAACAAAAGGATGGAGCTTTATATTGGAAATTAACGAACGGAAAGGGTAATATGCCACCTTTTAAAGATGCTTTAACAGAAGAACAACGATGGCAATTAGTTAGCTTTCTTCGTGAATTAGGGAAAGTAGAATAATTGAAATTATGCGAATTAAACAACAGTTATATCTAATTGTGGTACTGAGTATTTTGATTATTCCCTGGAATTCAAATGCTCAAAATGATTCAAAAACGAATGCTGCTAAAACTTTAGCGACAAGAGCAGCCCGGTCGGCAGTTCAGTTAACCCCAAACTCTTTAAGGCCGGATATTTCTATTGAAAAATTTATCGATATCAAACCCAATGCTGTTCGGCTATTAATTCATCCTGTTTCAGGTGATTTTTATTATACAACCTTTGAGGGTGGTGTTTTTCACATTACAAAAAGAGATGGTTCCCTCGTTTCAGAAAAGATTCTGACAGTTGAAGATCACGGAATAAATAAACTACAGGGGGCCGCCTTTGCTGGTACAGAATTGTTTTTATGCGGAAATACTACTGAAAATAGTAATAGGGGTACGCGGGGAAGACTGGTACGTTTTTCAATTGTACCCAATCGTAATCCCCGGATGACAGTAGTATTTAATACAGAAGTGTATGGTTTAAATGCAACAACCTGGGATCACGGATGGAATGCACTGGTTGTAAGTCCGGATGGACAATATATTTTTGTTAATTCCGGTTCCAGAACAGGACATGGTGAGATACAAGACGACAAAGGAGTTTATCCTAATGCCCGCGACAATGCATTAACCACCAAGATTTTTCGGATTCCTATTAAGGCACAAGATATGGTATTACCCAATGATCTGAATAAATTAAAGGCAGAAGGTTATCTGTATGCTGAAGGAATACGTAATGCCTATGATATGGCCTTTGATTCTGAAAATAATTTATTTGCAGTAGTTAATTCTTCCGACTACGATCATAGTGAAGATATGTTTTGGGTAAGAGAAGGGCGGCATTATGGTTTTCCCTGGATCATGGGAGGTATTGAAAATCCGCAGCAATACCCGGATTTTAAACCTGATGCATTAAAAGATCCATTTCTGCCAGCTACTTCTCATGGGATGTTAATGAAATATTTTCGAAATGATCCGGATTTCCCTAAAATTCCGGGAGGAGTAAAATTTACACCCGGAGTTCAAAATCTTGGCCCTGATGCCAATGAATACAGAGGTC
>JBAZCD010000210.1:0-5712 GCA_041671205.1 Pedobacter sp. | reverse complement strand
AAACTTTCTGTACAATTTTTTCCAGAATCATCTCATGGCTTTTTAACAATTCCGTTTTAAAATCACGGATGATGAATTCAATGCTTGCCTGTTCTACCGAACCATTTATAGAAACAGGATGTATGAAACCCTCTGTACCGGAGCTGTTTTCAGGTGAAAGATATTCCTTTGGTAAGGCCGAAACAATCCCCGAAGCTATTTTTATGGCACTTTCCATTTTGTTTTTGGCAAATCCGGGATGAGCACTTACACCCTGAATAATTATCTTAACACCATCTGCCGAGAAGGTTTCATTCTCAATGGAACCAACAGTTTCACCATCGATTGTATAAGCAAAATCCGCCCCAAGTTTATTGAGATCAACTTTGTCAACTCCCCTTCCAATTTCTTCATCAGGAGTGAAAAGAATCCTGATTTCACCATGTTTATATTCAGAGTGGGTAATCAGGAAATTTGCCGCATCCATAATTTCGGCTACTCCGGCTTTATTATCGGCACCCAATAATGTTGTTCCGCTCGCGGTTATGATATCATTACCAATCTGATCTTTCAGGTCAGGATGATCCTTCATGCGTAGAATCTGGTTAGGATCATCAGGAAGAGTAATATCCTGTCCCTGATAATTTTTATGAATAATAGCTTTCACATTCTCTCCGCTACAATCCGGAGAAGTATCCATATGTGAGCAGAAACAAATGACAGGCACTTTTTTATCAGTATTTCCCGGAATACTTGCATAAACATACCCGTACTGGTCTAAATGGGCATCTTTCAAGCCCATTTCGAGTAATTCGCCGACTAATAGTGCCCCAAGATTTTTTTGTTTTTCGGTAGAAGGAAAGCTTGCAGAAGCCGGGTCGGATTGGGTATCAATTGCAGTATATCTTAAAAATCGTTCTGTAACAGTATAGCTTATATTTTCGCTTAAGGTCATTTTTGCTTAATTTTATAATTGGCTCTGCGAAATTAATCATTACCAACCGTATTGTTGAAATGATTAGTCATGAGAGTATTCACAACCTGTCAGATTAAGAATACCCCGAAATGAATATTGAAAGTTTAAGAGATTATTGCCTTTTAAAGCCCGGAGTTACTGAAACTTTTCCTTTCGGTGAAGACACGCTGGTATTCAAATTAGCAGATAAGATATTTTTGCTTTGCGGACTTGATAATCCGGATCGTTTCAATGTTAAGTGCGATCCTGAAAGAGCAGTATCACTTCGGGAAGAGTATGAGGAAGTACAGCCGGGATACCATATGAATAAAACCCACTGGAATACCGTATTTATGAATGGGCGATTAAGCGATATGCAGCTAAAGGAAATGATTGATCATTCTTATGATCTGATATTAAAAAGCCTGCCTAAGAACAAGCGATTTTAAAATTACACAAAAGGACAGGAATCTTGAAGATCTTATCGATAAGCTTGGGCATTGATCTTATATTTGTCAATCGGTATGATTAGAAGGTTTTGTCTTTTATTGATCTTAATTAATAGTTTTCTTATGGCAAATGCACAGATAAGTCCTTTTGAAAAAAACAAGGAATTAACTGCGACCTATCAGGAATTGATTAATTATTATCAGATTCTGGATAAAAAACATGAGCAGATGCGGATTTTCGATTGCGGGCAAAGCGATATCGGGAAACCATTAAACCTGATTGTTCTTTCAGGGGATAAAATCTTTGATCCCTTAGAAATCAGAAAGCAAAACAAAAGAGTTCTATTAATTAATAATGGGATTCATCCGGGTGAACCTGAAGGGATAGACGCCAGCATGATGCTTGTTCGTGATTTGCTGGAAAAGAACTCAATCCCCAAAAATGTAGTGATTTGCATCATCCCTGTTTACAATATTGATGGAATGCTGAACAGAGGCCTTTCCAGAGTTAATCAGAATGGCCCCGAGTCATATGGTTTTAGAGGAAACTATCAGAATCTTGATCTAAACAGGGATTTTATCAAGGGCGATTCCAGGAATTCAAGAGTCTTTCAAATGATTTTCAATACATGGCAGCCGGAAGTATTTATTGATAATCATACAAGTAATGGAGCTGATTATCAGTATATAATGACGCTCATCGCTCCTCAGAAGGATAAACTGAATCCTGTGCTTTCTGAATATTTAAGCGTACGTATGCTGCCTGATCTGTACAATAAAATGAAGGCGTCGAACTTCGAAATGACCCCTTACGTAAATAGCATTGAGGATACCCCAGATTCAGGAATTACAGGTTTTTTAGAGACTGCACGATATTCAACCGGATATGCTGCCTTACATAACACCATTGGTTTTATGCCCGAAACGCATATGCTTAAGCCATATCACCAGCGGGTTGATGGAACCTATAGGTTTATGGAACATGTGATTGAAATTGTAGAACGTGATGCGGATTTAATCGTCAAAAATAAGCAGAAGGCTGATGCGGATGTCAGGGTGCAGGTTTTATTTCCCCTGCAATGGACATTGGATGATAAAAGTTTTTCTCTCTTCAGGTTCAAAGGCTATGAGGCCAAATATAAAACCAGTGAAGTGAGTGGATTGCCGAGGTTATTTTATGATCGGAATAAGCCTTATGAAAAAGACATCCGTGTATTTGATCATTATTTGCCTTCAGAGATAGTAAAAAAACCGATAGCCTACATCATTCCACAATCCTGGCAAAAGGTAATTGATCTGATGCTACTGAATGGTGTTCAGATGAAACGCCTTGCCACGGATACAGAGATCGAATCGGAAATGTATTATATTGAAGATTATAAGACTCCTGGCAAACCCTTTGAGGGGCATTATCTTCATTCTCAGGTCAAACTGCGGACTGAAAATCAAAGAGTAAAATATTACGAAGGTGATTATATCGTTTATACTGATCAGGTACGGAACAGATATATTGTCGAAACCCTTGAACCTCAGGGTGTAGATTCGTTCTTTGCCTGGAATTTCTTTGATTCAGTTCTGGGTCAGAAAGAACATTTCTCTGATTATGTTTTTGAGGATGAGGCAGCCCGGCTGGTAAAGCAGGATCCTGTATTGTTAGCAAGACTTGAAGAAGATAAGAAAAAGAATCCCGGATTGCTGCAAAGCCCGTCAGCACAACTTGATTGGGTTTACAGGAATTCAAAACATTACGAAAAAACATATTTGAGATACCCGGTAGGCCGTCTAATCAGTCCTGCTAAAATTGAATTAAATTGATGGAGAGTTATATTAACGATACCCCTGTTGCAACGATTATTTTTATTTTCACGATTGTTACCAGTATTTATGCCTTTTCAAATGCGGAGGTTTATGGAAAGTTCATGCTTCATCCTTATAGTGTGAGCCGTGGCCGCAGATTTTATAGTATGATTACCAGTGGTTTGATTCATAAAGATTGGACCCATTTACTGGTGAATATGCTTTCCTATTATTTTTTCGCATTTACCCTTGAAAAAACGTTTGTTTCCCTGAGCAGCTGGGGCCATGTGCAATTTGGAGTACTCTATATTGTAAGTATTATGCTGAGCGATATTACCTCCATTTTTAAGCATAAGGAACATTTCTGGTTTAACAGTCTGGGAGCTTCAGGAGCTGTCTGTGCTGTCGTATTCAGTTATATTTTATTCTATCCG
Source organism: Pedobacter sp. (assembly GCA_041671205.1). Lineage (GTDB taxonomy): Bacteria > Bacteroidota > Bacteroidia > Sphingobacteriales > Sphingobacteriaceae > Daejeonella. The sequence goes on along the minus strand of JBAZCD010000210.1, from coordinate 2,098 downwards.
ATGAATAAAATGATGATCTTCCCCATTCCGATCCCAATTCCTGCAGTTCTTTATGGTTTCCTTTTTCTGGGCTACTGTGTATATGCATCACGCAATTCAAGAGACTCAATAAATCACGATGCTCACTTCTATGGTGCACTTACCGGAGTCCTCTTTACAATTATTTACTATCCGGATGTTGCAGGTTATTTTATCAATCAGTTAACAGGGTGATTTGTGTAAAGTTAAAAGTAACTGAAATAAGGCACTATCTAAGTGATAAACAGAGTTTTATGAGGGTAACCCAACAGATTCGGCCGAAATAATGTCCTGATCTTTATCCAGAAGATAGCTTAGTGGATTTTCAGGATCTTTCAGGATCTCAAACAACAGGATACCCCATGGCTTCCAGAAATTTTCCAGTACCTGTGCATAGGTTTTGTTTTGCCAGAAATCAAAAAGAGGTTTATTGCTCATTCCCTGTAAGGGCATAGCCTCAATATAAATTGCCTCTCCGGTTGGCATGATAGTATATTCCGGTAAACGGTTAAACAGGTAATTGGAATAGAAAAACCGGGCGAACACTTCCTCCAATTGCGCAGGATGTACTGATTTGCCGGATAGTTTTGAAAGAATTTCTTTGTGATAAATCGCATTGGTACCATTATCCTGCAGACAGGCGATGATTCCAAAATCCTTCATCCCTAAAGAGAACGTGAGGGTGTTGATCTCATCACGGTAGTTGAACAGGTCCTTGTTGCTCTCAAGTTTGAAGACTCGTATGCTCCAGGGATTATTACCTTCAAAAATTACAGGCTGATTCAGTGACTGAAGCATGAGGTGAAGGTTGCTGAACTTATGGATCAGAGATTGCGATAGGATAAACTCTTCATTCTTGGCTTTCTGCTGCATGATCCCGATGCGGATTTCATTGAAAAGGATACCATAAACCATTTTGGCTATCCATTGAAATAATCTTAGTTCAGTTACTTGTTTAACCGAATCATATCCTGATAAAAAGGCAGTTCTTATTTCTTCTTCCAATGGCTCTATAGCCTGCTCATAAATTTTCCCTGAGCATGGTAGTTTCATGTCGCTGTAAGTCGACATACTTTCATCTAGAAGTTTAAATGGCTTATCCTGAAGATCGTATTCCTGCATCAGCCAGAGTGGAAATACAGTAATCTCCTCTTCAGCCGACTGAAGTTTTTCGCCGCTCAGAAAGCAGAACTGTTTGCTGAAATTTAAATGTTCGAAAGGTTTATACAATTGAGCCGTCATCGCCGGCAAAGGTAACAAACCGGCTTATTTTATTTGGAGACTTTAGTTTTTGAAGCGTAAAATTTTCTGATCTCATCCCCCAGTCTGCGGATCATTTCCTGTTTTGACAATATCAGAATATAATCATCTTCCATTGGTTCAATTCCCATTCCTCTTGACATATTTATGGAAGGATCCACGGCCCGCATATCGCCCTGAATATTATCAATATAGGTATTCATGTAGTTGTAGTTGGCAATGAAGGTTTTCTGGAATTTTAACCGAGGCTCTGCTTTAATTGATAAAACGGTTTTAAACCGTGCATTTGTTCTCTGCTGGATTTGAACAATATCAACTGTTGCCGAAACAGTCTGGTAAACGGGTTTCCCGTTCGAATCTGTACCTGCTACAATGTTCCGGCTTACCCTTCTTCTTGAAACCTGCTCATCTTTTGGCCAGAGGGTAAAATTTTCAATATTAATATCGAGAACTATCTCCGGCTTTTCATCAGGTTCCACCAGTACAAAATTGACGCTCTGAAACTGTTCAATTGCAGAAAGCAATTGAAAGCGATAATAGCTCAGGTTAATAAAATTAGTATTCGCACTGGTTTCAGCTTGTATATTAATTGTGATGGGAACATCTATTTTAGGAGCTCTGGGGGCCTTTGGGGTTTTGCAGGAAATACTTGTAATCAAAAGAAACATTAAAATGAGGCCAGACTTTTTCATGTTACACAATTTTTTATTGTCTGAGCTTCCGGATTAAGCTCATTTTATTTTGATGCAGATTTTTTTGCATCGTAATATCGTCTAAGTTGTAAGGACAGCTTTCTTGTTAATTCCTTTTTAGAAAGCAG
>JBAZCD010000209.1:0-5783 GCA_041671205.1 Pedobacter sp. | reverse complement strand
GTGAATGCCAGAAAAGTTATGAATTTTAAATTGACAAAAGATAATGTAACAAGTGGATTTAATCCGGTTACTCAGATAAACTGGTTCGATCCTAATTTTCCGGGAATAGTGATATCATCCCGCTATCTTTCAGCCAACGATGCTATGGAACGTATGTTTTACCCCGGAGGTTTCCTGGGATATGGAAGTATAGGCGCCACGCAGGAACTTGTTGATGCTTTCCCAATGAAAAACGGTTATCCTATAAACGACCCGGCTAACCGTGGCCTATACGATCCGGCAAATCCATATTTAAACCGCGATCCAAGGTTTTATAGCACAATCTTTTATAACAATGCGCAGGCGAAAAAGAATAATACCGGTGTCCTTATGTACACTTTCGAAAACTGGGACAACGGAGGTAAAGATGCTCCCAGGGTAAAATCTACCAACTGTCTTACTGGCTATTACATAAAAAAGTTTGTATTCATGGGATTAAACTGGTATGATGCCTCAATAAGCAGGCAGCCGCATTCTAAGTTTTATATCCGATGGGCTCACATGTGCCTTACTTTTGCCGAAGCAGCAAATCATGTCGTCGGTCCGACAGATGCCGCCCGTTACGGTATATCTGCCAAAACAGCTGTCCAGTATCTTCGTGCACGCAAAACAACCGATGGAGCTAACGGGCTTTCAACTGTTGTTCCAGGTACTGCCGATTCTTACCTTACTGAAGTTGCTAACGCAGGAGCAACCGCATTTGATATTCTTGTTAAAAACGAGCGCAGGATTGAGACTTGTTTCGAAGGAATGAGGTTTTATGATCTGCGCCGCTGGACAACTGACCTGACTGAACTTAATAAATCAGTGCATGGAGCCGATGTCATAATAAAAGCAGATAAAGTTACGTTTACTTATGACCTCAATTTTGAAGTTGAAGAACGTTCTTTCTCATCAGCATATCTTCCTATACCTTATTCAGAGATATTAAAGATGAGCAATCTTGTACAAAACGAAGGCTGGGATGGTTGGAAATAATAATTTTAAAAAGGAAAATATGAAAAAAATATTTGCACTTCTGATACTCTCCGTAGCCATAGTTTCTTGCTACGATGATTATATCAAAGACTATGACTTTAATACCGTTTACTTCCCTTACCAGACAGATGTGCGTACATTTGTTGTTGGGGAAGGGATGAATATAGAGATAGGCGCTAACCTGGGGGGAGTGTCGGTGAACACAAAAGACCGCAATGTTGATTTTGCCATTGACAACACGTTGATCACTCCTGCACGTCTCACGGCAATGAAAGCCGGAGCTACATATATTAGGAATTCGGTAGATGCAGTGACAACACTTTCTCCTCTGCCCACCAAATATTATACATTAAGTAACAGCAGCAGGATGATAATAAAGGCAGGTCAGCATATGGGTTCTGTGGTGGTGAAAGCTGACTCGGCTGCTTTTCTGGCCGATGCGGCAACGATAAATGCAGCATATGCTATTCCGTTATACATCACCGGCGCCGATGCCGATTCAATACTTGAACCGAAGCGGTTTGCAGTAATAGGGTTGAAATATGTGAATATGCTGTTTGGCACCTACTGGCACGGAGGTGTTACTGTTGAGAAAGATCCGTCAGGAACTGTAGTAAATACCATTCTTTACTACACATCCATACCTCAGCCAGAGACAAAGACATGGGTGCTTACAACTGTAGCCCCGAATGCATTGACAATTAGAGGATACAGCAACCAATCCTCCGTTAAGGATGAGCTAAAACTGACACTCAACGGGGCCAATATTGAAGTTAGCAGTGCAACCGGATCGACCTTTATCTATCAGCCAAACGGAGCCAGTACCTTTAACAGGCCAAAACTTCTGCAGGACAGGAAGATATTCCTGAGCTACAAGTATGTAACTGCTACAGGAAATACCTGTTATGCAACCGATACCCTGACATTCAGGAACAGGATACGCGATGGGGTAAACGAATGGCAGGATGAAAATCCTTCTCATTATACTAAATAATGATGCAATTTTTAGGAATTCTTTTTACAACGAAATTCCTATTTTGAAATTTTTGCTTTGATTATAGTTAAATATATAATTCGTAAATCTATGACAGAATCTTTTTCTGAAAAACTGAAAAAACTAGAGATAATAATTGAAAAATCGCCGGAAATTGATCGATACTTTTCAATTCCCAAAGAGGAATTTGTAGAGCGACGCCGAAAAACATGGAAAGCCTTGCTGGAAGAGGAAAATATTGATGTGGCTTTTGCCTTTTCAGACGAACACTATAGCGGGGACGTGCCATATCTTGGGGGAAACACAAACTATTCTATTGAACAAGTAGCATTCGGTCTGGGGCCGGATCCCTATAGCTCAGGGATTATAGCTGGTTTTGAAGGAGTCTATATAGCCGGACAACTTGCCAAACGTGCCGGGATTATGATTTATCCCACAGAGAGCCTGCAACTGGCAGATGAAAAATATCCGGTAGAAGGATTTTCCTTAAAGAATATTCTTGAGACAATTGCTGGCAGGAAGGTTAATCGTATTGGACTTCTATCTCCCAGACAGGTTATTCCTGATGGAATCGTTGCAAATCTTGAAGAGCTTGTTGGCAAAGATAATGTTGTTGATGCGCAGGTGCCATTTCAGAAAGTAAAAAACATTAAAAGCACAAATGAAATGAGGCTTGTGGAAGATGCAGGTTATGTTACTTCGCTTGCAATGAGGGCCATGCTTGCAGTGATGGAGCCAGGTATGGATGAAACAGAGGTGGCTGCCTTTGGCGATATGCTTGCAAAATGGATGGGGTGCGAGAGACAAGGCTTTCAAACAATGGTTGGTTCAGATAATGCTTGCGTAACAATGATTGGACCGGCACTAAACAGGCAGATAATTGAAGGTGAGTACATGCATTTAGGAACTTCATACAAAAGAGATGGTCTTACAGCCTGTTGCCGAAGAAGTATTTTCACAAGTAATGCCGGAATAACACCATACCGAGACCATTTCAGAAAAATGGTAGAACAGGGTTTTGAGGTTGGTTTTAAAGCCTATGTAGATATTGTTGAAAACAATAAACCAGCAAAACTCCAGGAACAAGCATTAATAGATTTTTTTAATACTAGAACGGATGAAATACTCAATTTAGTTCAAACCATATCAGGCAAAAAGGCAGCACTAGCGCTTAGGGAAAGTTTATTTAGCGAGATACCCGGGATTACCAAGGGGCTGGCCAGAATGAAACCTTACACAGGAACCCACAATTCCGGATATACTGAATGTCAGGAATTTTTCGGGGCAATAACTTTAGAGTCTGAAAAACCTTTGGAACATCAGGTAGTTACGATGCTGGATGTTGCTTTAAGGGGCCGAGGAAGTAAATGGCTCGGCGAGGAGTTTGAACAGATCATTTCCGGCTTTGATTACTGGGTAGTTGAAGACACGCTAGGGAAATATGGGAACAAAGTGAAAAACCTGACAGGAGAGCTTCAGCCAGGTGGCAAGATAGTTAAGGGTATAGGAAAAATCCCCATCAATGCTCAATCTTTAGTTGGCAACGTGAATGAGTATGAAGGTTAACCCGCTATTGAAGATGAATTAATTTAATGACACATTAAAAATGAAAAAAGGAAATTCAATCGTTGCCTTAATGCTCTTAATTTTTTTCGTTATTTCATTACTACAGAACATGCTGGGACCTTTGATCCCTGAGATTATCGATGATTTTAACCTCAACCTTACTCTGGCAGGTTTTCTTCCATTTTCCTTTTTTATCGCTTACGCTGTGATATCCATTCCATCGGGATTCTTGCTTGAAAAATACAAAGAAAAAGTTATCCTTCTAATTGCATTTTCCATTTCCTTTACCGGTGCTTTTTTGTTTGCCACAAATTCTAACTTCACCTATGCCCTGATCTCGTTGTTTTTAATGGGATCGGGGGTGGCAATGTTGCAGGTAGCTATCAATCCTCTTCTTCGTGTGGCAGGGGGTGAAAAACATTTCGCTTTTAATTCTGTTTTAGCCCAATTGATTTTTGGATCGGCTTCCTTTATCAGCCCTAAGCTTTACACTTATTTTGTCCAAAATCTCCAGGATAGTATAGAACCTAAAAATGGTATTATTAAACTCTTTGCTCTTGTTGTTCCCGAAAATCTACCGTGGATTTCGCTCTACTGGGTCTTGGTCATTGTAACTCTTCTGATGATTGTTATTATTGCTGTAATAAGGATCCCGAAAGTAGAATTGAGTGAAGATGAACGCATCGGACACAAAAACAATATTATTCTTCTGTTTAAAGACAGAATCGTCATCCTGTATTTTATAGGGATTATTGCGTATGTTGGAACTGAACAAGGTATTGCCAATTGGATTTCTAAATTTCTCCTCAACTATCATGAATTTGATCCCCAGACCATTGGAGCCACAGTCGTATCCAATTTCTGGGGATTGATGACAGTAGGCTGCTTACTTGGGTTATTTCTTTTAAAAATATTTGACAGTCAAAAAGTTTTGATCATTTTTTCAATAGCGGCTATTGTATCCCTGACATTCGGTCTTTGCGGACCTGGAAAAGTTGCTTTGATTGCCTTTCCTTTAGTTGGATTTTTTGCTTCAGTTATGTGGTCAATTATCTTTTCTCTGGCACTTAATTCTGTAAGTGAACACCATGGCGCCTTTTCAGGGATCCTTTGCACAGGCATTAGTGGAGGGGCTATAGTTCCGGTTATCATTGGAGTATTAGGGAATCTGTTCGGATTGCGTTTTGGTATGTTTTTCTTATATATTACTTTGGGTTTTATTTTAAGTATTGGCTTCTGGGCCAAGCCATTAATATCTAATGAAACTATAAAGGGAAAGAGAGATGCTGTTAAATTGTTAGCCAAGGATAATGGATTGATACAGGAGAAAAGCAAATATTAGACGGTGTTTTTTAAGAACATTATTAGTACCCTGTAATAAATACCTTAACGTCAAGATTTAATTATGAAAAATAAGAACTTCAATATGATTATTGGATTAGTGTTAATCCAGATTGTTTTTACAATTTATTCTTCCCGTGCGCGATCACAAGATGATTCATCGCATCAACTAACGCTTACAAAAGGATGGGAAATTCAATCTTCTACAAAAGTAGATAAATTTGGCGATGTTATCTCAACCAGTAATTTTGTACCAGTTAATTGGTACAAAACTTCAGTTCCTGCAACCGTATTGGCAGTACTTGTAGATAATAAGGTTTATCCGGATCCCTATTTCGGAATGAATCTGAGGTCGCTTCCCGGGGCAAACTATCCCCTTAATAGCAACTTCTCAAACTTACCGATGTCGGATGATAGCCCATTCCGGAATTCATGGTGGTACAGAACTGAGTTTCAGTTACCATCAGATTTTGAAAACAAGGCCCTTCAACTTCATTTTAAGGGAATCAACTTCAGGGCAAATATATGGCTTAATGGAAAACTTTTAGCCGATTCAGGTGAAGTTGCCGGGACCTTCAGGGTATATGAATTCGCTATAAACGACTATGCCGTCTATAGCGGCACAAATTATCTTGCTGTTGAGGTATTTGCTCCAAGAAAAGATGACCTGGCAATTACATGGGTGGAATGGAATCCTGCACCTCCGGATAAGAATATGGGAATATGGCATGATGTTGTAATTACGGCTACAGGTCCGGTAACTATCCGCTATCCCCAGGTTGTAACAGAATTTGACCTCCCTTCATTAGATGTAGCACACTTAACAATAAGTTCTGAGCTTCAAAACACTATTAATCAGTCGGTA